>CAYYZD010000076.1:0-7543 GCA_964476035.1 uncultured archaeon | reverse complement strand
GCTAAAAGTGGTGCAATAGCTGGCTTTCTAACTGCTTTTATACCGTTGCTTGCTGCCGGGATTTTGCTCATTCTTTCAAGTATGGGAATTACAGTAGAACCTGTTACAGAAAGTGGTATCTTTGTTTATGTTCTTACAGGTATTGCTTCGTCCCTTGCGGCAACTTTCGCGATAGTAGTCACTTTGATACTAGGAATAGTTTTAATTGTAGCTGGTGTAGCTGTGGGGATCATTGGTGCAATCATAGGTGCGATAGGTGGATTTATAGCAAGTAAAATATGATAATGGCCAAATCATGTTTTACTTTACACGATGATGAGAGTGATGGTAGTTATTAAACCGAAAGTTTTTCTTCCCTAGATCTTAGTGAATGGGAGTTGTTTCTGGACTTTATATCTGGATATCCCGTATTCTTTACCTGAAACTTAAGAGGTTTCATTGTAATCACATCGAATTTGGATGTAACTACTATTGTTCCCATGGATAAGTGACTGGTACTTGTAAAACGGTATTGTAGTGGATAAACTTAAATAACCTCTTTATAAAAATTTTAATGGCTAACTTTTGGCTACTACACTTCTTCAAGGGCAAATGAAATATTTCGTGTTATCGTTGCTTTAAACCCTCTTTAGTGATAATAGGCTAGTTAGTAAGTTAAAGGCTTCGGGGGTAGTTGAGGATGGCGGTCCAGTTAGAGTTAGCTATCAATCTATACATGTATGGAGTAGCTCTTTTAGCGGGGCTTCTGGTAGCAGAATTGTCCAAGAGATTACATCAATCAGAAGTAGTAGGTCAAATTCTTGTGGGGATCGTTTTAGGTCCATATGTTTTAGGTATACTTAGACCGAACGAGGTTTTCGAATTTCTTTCCATGATAGGGATGTTAACTCTCCTTTTCATAGCTGGTCTTGAAACTGATATAGGTGCAATTATGAGGAGTGGAATAGCAGCTGCTGTTTTAACGGTGAGTGGCACGCTTTTTACTATTACATTAACGCTACCTATAGTCTATTTAATCGCTAAGGATCTTGCAATTGCATTTTATGTCGGGGCAGCTTTATGCGCGACTAGTATAAGTATAACCGTCAGAGTTTTCACAGACTTTGAGAAATTAAAAAGTGACGAGGCGCAAACAATTGTTGTTGCAGCCGTTCTTGACGACCTTTTATCAGTTATTCTTTTAAGTTTGGTTATTGATCTAGTTACGGCGGGAACTTTAACTGTCAAAAGAATTTTTAGAGTTCTCTCTTTAACAGGTGTCTTTTTCTTAGCTATATTGTTGTTTGGGGTTTTCTTTACAAAGTATATTGCTTCGAAGATTTGGAGGTTGAAGTCTAGGGGCGCTATGCTTATTTTTTGCTTCTCTCTTGCACTTTTAGTTAGTTTTATTGCAGCTTACATCGGTTTGTCTCCAATAGTTGGAGCATATTTTGCAGGAGTTATTTTAGCTGAAACAGAAATTAGAAATAATGTGTTAACGGAAGTTTCGCCGATAGCTCTTGTCACCGTGCCTATATTCCTCATAAATATTGGTATGAAGATAAGTCTTGTTTCCCCTGGTACAGCAGTTTTAATAGGGATCTTATTTTCTGCTGTTGTTGTTTTAAGCAGGTTTTTGGGCGGTGTTTTAACTGGTGCAGTCCAAAAACAAGGTAAAGACTCTTCATACATTTTATGGGCGGGCATGCTTCCTCGTGGTGAAGTTCTTCTTATTTTCGCTGACTTAGGGTTAACTTTGGGGATAATTGATAATACTTGGTATATGGCTTTGATTTTGGTTGTTTTAGTCACAACATTTTTAACTCCCATATTTTTAAAATATTTATTGTTAAGAGGCGGGAAAAAGGATGAGCAATCCAATAAAGACAACTTTGAAGGAAATAGTGGAAAACCCGGATAAATATCTTGGTAGGGAAGTGGAAGTTGAGGGAACTTTGACCTACGCCGGGAAAGCTCCTAGAGGCCCAGTATATACGATTAACTTGCCACAAGAGGAATACTGTGTTGGTATATTAAAATCAGGGGATGCGAGTATTCTTTGTTACGGTCTTGAAGCTTTATCCTTCTGTGACTATGATCAACAAAAAGTTGTTATCACCGGTATAGTTGTAAAGGTGCAGGAAACGATTGCTTTAAGAACTTTCAAGGTAAAGTTCGTTAAATAACTTAGATTTAGACTCCGCCTCTCAACGCAAACTGCTTTTTAAAACGTTAAACGGAATTACATACCATTTACGGCAAATCTTCTAGCACGTTTTAACTTAATAATGTAAAGAGCTTGACGAAAACATAGATTTGACAGAACACTTATTTGATCTATTTATCTTGTTATCATATCATTTCTCAACGGTGATAAAAACCAGTTTTACGAAATGCTAAGAGTTTCAGGTAGCGTTATTTCCAATATTCAAAAACAACATTTCGAAAGGAACATTTTTAACTGTTTTTTTATTTTGCTTATGACAAAAATAGGAGAATAAGTTTATTGTTTATAGATATGGTGCTATGTATATCCATAACGTTGTTCTTAATGCTAGCATGATTCCCTGTATAACTGCGATTATTCCAATTATTATTGAAATCGGTTTGCTTGTCAAAATACTTCCTATCACTTCAATGAACCCTGTGATTGATTTGGCGAAGATATATGCTAGGAATGCTACAATTGCAAATACTATTAGGAGGATTATCCACGCTTTAATTCCAAATAATGTGTATAGCCAGTTCCATATGGCTGGCGGTACGATTAAGGCAACTAACATTGCGATTGAAACGCCGGCAACAACGCTAAATAATTCAGCTATGGGGAACTTGGTTATTGGAACAAGACTTAGTGCAACACCAATTACTGCGAGCAGTATTATTGTAAATCTGTCATAGTAGTTCATGACAACTGCGTAGTATGCTGTGATTATTGAGATAATTCCAACTATGAATCCGAAGATTGCTATTAATTTATTAGATCTTTTACTAATGGTCCAATAATGGGTATTTTTTTCTCCTAGTTTTTCAAAGAACCATGCTGCGGCGCTGATTCCGCCCAGTATCAGTGTTATGTAAGCATAGTTTATGAGTACTACTAATTGCATATATTTTCCCCATCGGTCGTGGTGCTTACATTTTATCACAAAGGAGAAAATAAATGTTCTTGTGGATTTAGGAAACCTTATATTGGAATACGGTTTCTGACATGGCAGTAATTGTCTGATTAGATGATGGCTTGTAGTTCTTTCACAAATTTTATGTTTTTCCCGTCGAATTTAACTTGACATGCTAATATTTTTACTCCATTGTTTTGTGCAAGTTTTAGTTTTTCTGAGAACTGTGGATCCATCCCCCAGTTCGGTGAAAATACCCGCGCATCTTCTCTTAGTACTAGGAATAAAATTGCTGCGTCAAGTCCTTTATTTTTGATTTTTGTAAGCAAGTCTAATTGGCGTCTGCCGCGTTCTGTGGGTGCATCCGGAAAAAGAGCAATCTGATTTTTCGCTAGCGTGCAGCCTTTTACCTCGAGGAAACATTTTACATTATCTTTTTCAAGTAGGAAGTCTATTCGTACGTTATTTACTTTAACTTCTTTTCTTAAAACCTTGTGTCCTTTTAGTTTTGCTATGAGTTCTAGTTCTAGAATTTTCAGCGTAATTGGATTGTGTAGTCTTGAGTCGATTAGAACCCAAGAGTTGTTATGCCATACTGCTATAATGTCATACAGGGTCTTTCTTTTCTTAGTTTTACGTACCTTCTTTAGTAGTGCTTTTGTGTTTGGTGTAAGGAGTTCTTCTAGTCTTCCCGAGTTTCCGAGATGTGCAAGACCCAGGTTTTTACCGATGTTTAGTTCAACTAAAAATCTGTTAACTCTTCTTTTAAATGTAGCATGTAATAATGGTTCTTTTATTTCGAAAAGCTTCAATCTTCCTGTACCTCTTTCTTCTTCCAAGTTTAATTTAAGTTTAGAGCGAAATAAATTTGTGAGAATTGGGATTCAAAGGTGTTTTGTTAACTTATAAATATAAAAATTAGGTTTAATTTACTTGGGTGAGGGGTTTGAGAACATTTACCTTAATGAGGAATGAGCAAATAATTTGGAGGGGTAGACAGAGTTTTTGGGGTTCTGGCGCAGCAGCTCTTCTATTCATTGGATTTGCCTTCATGCTTGTAAGCGTGTCACTGCTGCATGATGCTTTTGTGTTAACATTGTTTGGTCTATTTTTGGTGTTTTGCAGCGGTTATTTGCTTAGGAGGTTTAGGATATACATTATAACGAATAAAAGGTTTGTGGAATTGAAAGCGGGAGAAATAGTTAGGGAAGTTTATCTTGATCAAATAGTTAAAACATACGACTTACTTGTAATTGAAAATGTTCTTGATCTTGTTTCTATGCTTCTTGGTAGAGGCCCAGTGAAGGGACTCATACCAACCCTACTGGGTGTAGATAATCTTTATGTTAAAGATGCAGATGGAAAAACGGTGTTTGTGTTTAGGAGAGTGAGAGTTAAGAAGGTTAGAGAGAAGGTGGCGGAAGCTTTGAGAAAGCTCATTCAGTGAAATCGGTGACGAAAGGGTAAACCTTATAAGGTTTATGTTTTATAGTAAACTTCAGAGGGTTTACTTTGCATTTTGCTTGCGTTATTACTGTTGATATCAGAAGGTCTAAAGAAATAAAAAATAGAGCTGAAGTTCAAAGCAGAATTCTAAATATACTTAATAGTCTAAACATAAAATTTGGCACATTTTTAATCGCAGATTTCACAATGACTTTGGGAGATGAGTTTCAGGGAGTTTTAAGAACAACAAGTATCGTCTTAGATGTTTTTAAGTATATCAAGAAAAACTTACCAGTGAAATTTTATTGCGGAGTGGGTATAGGTAGTATCGAGACACCCTTAAGTAAAAGACCAAGCGAGATGGATGGCTCCGCCTTTCATCGCTCACGTGATGCGTTAGAAGAAGCTAAAAAAAGGAAAATAGAGCTAGTTTTTAAATCCGGTAATGAGAGAATCGATTTTATCTTAAATTCTATTACGGAGCTTATTTTGCATGTTAAGAATAAATGGACGAAGAGACAGAGAGACATTATAAGTTTTCTTGAATCGCGAGAAAATGTTAGGTTATCTGATGCTGCTAAGAAATTCCGCGTTTCAAAACAGGCTATATCAAAGATTGTTCGGGCAGCAGGATGGAAAGCCGTTAGAAATACCGAAAAAGTAGTTGAATATATTTTAAAATCGTTGGAGAAAGGTAAACCATACATGGTTTACAATGTTAAGACAACCATAGGAGGTTAACTAAGAATGTCTTCACCATTTTCCTTACTAAAATTATTAGTGTATCTTGTTGGGTATCTTATAGTTATTTTTGCTGGTTCCCCTTTAGTTCTGGCTGTTCTTTCTAAACTAAAACTAACTGAAAGTCAAAAGGCGCAAATATTTGGTAAAAGTGCAAGGGGAGCTGGTAAGATCATAGGGATGCTTGAGAGAGCATTAACATTAACCTTTATGTATTTAAATGAACCTACTGCAATAGCCATGATATTCGTGGCAAAATCTATCATTAGGTTTGAACACTCAAAGGAACGATATTTCGCAGAATACTATTTAACAGGAACATTATGTAGCATAACTTTTGCAGTAATTGTCGGCATGATAATTAATTATATCATACCATGAAATAGTAACAAAACCTAAACTTAGTTTCTTATCCTGTAACCTTCTGTTTCTACTAATTCTTACAAAACTTAAAACTTTCATTCATAATTCGCAACACCATCAATATTTGGGAAAAACATATCAAATTAAGTAGCCCTTTTCCAGCACAAAACGTTTCACGCAACATTACGAATTTATTTCAAGTTAACTATAAAATTAAAATTGTACTTAAAGTTGATTGTCCCTAGTAAATAAATAATGCCAATAAATATAGGTGAGACCTTTGATCAACCTTATTCTAAAGACACCTCGCGGCCTTGAAAGAGTTGCAGCAGCCCATGTTCTCGAAATTTATCCAAATGCAAAAGCTATAGCTAAACCTCTTAACTTTGATGGAATTGTCTTTGTTGAAAATGTTGACCCTCTTAAAGCATCAAAAGAAATAGTTGAGAAAATACCTGAAGTAGAGAAAGCTCTGCCTGTTTTCACAGAAGTAAAAGCGGATCCAAAGGAAATAGCCGAGAAAGCAGTTTTAATAGCTGAAAAGATGATAAAGGGTGGAGAAAGTTTTGCTGTTAGAACAACTAGACGGGGAAAACACGATTTTACAAGCATAGATGTTAATGTAGTTGTTGGAGCGAAAATTAAGGAAAAATTGGAGAACCCGGTGAACTTGGATTATCCAGACAAGGTTGTATGGGTAGAAATTTTTGGCAATAAAGCGTATATTTCCATCACCGAAGAACAAGCGATCAGAAAGCCTAAGGACGCTCAAACTTTAAAAATTCTTCAAAAAATATCCATTGTTCAAATGCCATATTTAGAGGATATTGAAGGAGCTTATCGAATGGGAATAAGAATAGGTCGTGCGGCTCAGGCTTTTGAAGTCGGGGAACTTGTAATTGCTCCAACTGAGCCATGTGAAGCGGGAGAACTTGAAAGCTTTCTCAAAGGAATACTTGAGGGAAGAAATTCAAGATATAAAGTTCAAGTAAAAAATTATCCGAGAAAAGTGAAACTAGTCCCCGTAAAGATTTATGATCTTTTCCAACTAGCTAGATCTCGTTTTGGAGAAGTGTTCATAACTACTAGTGCAAGGGGGAAACCAATAGACCAAGAAATATGTAAAAAAATAAAAGAAATAGTGGACTCAGAAAAAAGAATTAATATCTTTATAGGAAGTAGAGTAGGGATTCCAACGGGAATTATGCGGTGGTCAAAGCTTGTGGTTAATCTTTGTCCTGGAGTAACTTTTGCAACGGACCATGGAATACCAACAATCGTAACGGCCATATTAACATGTTGCTTCACAAGTTAGTTTAAATTTCCTTAACTACAGTAAAAGGAAAACTTATTCTCCTACATACTTAGTGCTACTTGTGATGTTCACAACACGTAGATAAAAATAAATATTTTATAATGTTGTAATGGCATATACTACTAAAAATTAATATCTATATCAAATAGGATATCCGGCCATTTGGAATATTCGCACTAATGTGAGGTAAACAAATGGTTTCGGAAAAAGAATTTTTAGAAGAAGCTGCAAAACGTTTCCAAACGTGTCCCTTATGTGGTTCAAGTGAAGGTTTCAAAGTTAAAGGCAGATTTGTAAAAGTACTCGAGTGTAATCATTGTAAGTCGCAATGGGAAGCTGTGACAATGCTTGATTCATCTAGATATAAACGTGCTTTCACAAATGAAGGAGAACATTATCTAAAAATCTTTATCTGGACCAAAAAAGGTGAACTTGGAAAATATTTTGGGAACTTTACCAGAGCTCTTGATTTGGAAAGTAGTAAAATAGTCAGCATTTTTAATAATACCTTTATAAATTGTCCCTACGGGATTCGCGTAACATTTTTTGATGATTTTTAAATCGAGAGAAATAAGTTTTT
>CAYYZD010000075.1:0-7644 GCA_964476035.1 uncultured archaeon | reverse complement strand
GTTAGAACTGGTTTTTCTCTGTCTGAAATATTGTAGATTTTGATAGAGACTTGTTCGGTGAAGGGGGCATAAACTTCGTAGAAGGGGTGAAAATATTTTTCAAAGACGATAAGTTTATCTTTATTTACATAGATACCTGTTACCGTTCCATTTAATTTTATTTTAGAAAGGACACATGCATCTTCAGGTGGATATGCTTTAACTATTGTGACGTTTTCACCTGAAGCCACATAAATATATTTGCCGTCTGTTTTTACAATGTCTGCTTCATCTACCCCTTCAACTTGGACATTAGTTTTAGAATATTCAACAGTTGTGGATGAAGTTTCTGATCTTTCTTCAAATACTGCGACAGGTGTCCCCTTATAACCATAGGCGGCATAGTAGGGTTTCCTTAAATTTTCTTTTATGAACTTTTTCAACTCTGCATATGAAGAGAACTTTTTTAGCTGGGTTCTTTGACCTCCTAATTGCTTGTATTGAAATGTAACGATAATGCTAGCCGCACTTACGATCGCTATGAAAAGAAAAACATAAATTGTGGATCTTTTCATGTTTTTCACCTGAATAAATTTCCATTTTGAAAGTTTAATACTATGGTTTGAAACATGTCGTTCTAAAAGTAGAACAATGCTGCAACTTCTATGTTCACTATTTTAGAACACCTTTCCAACGTGGTGAAAAGCACTTTAATTCACTACACATCTTGGATTCTAGTGCTTTATTTGCTTGAATCTTATGGTTACATATCTTTACGTGAAATTTATCTTCCTCTGCTCTTCATTCTCTTTACATTTTCATATACAGCGTTTAATGGTATTGTAGAAATGTTTTCAGCCAAAAATGTGGCTGTTTCCACCTATTAAAAGGTTGGTATAAGCTTGAGAAAAACAATGGGAAAAATCCTTCCAAGAAAATTCTGAATGATAACTCATTTTGGGTGTTAAATTATGTCTGAGTTGACGTTTTGGACTTGGAGAAGAATAAAAATTCTTATGATGACATTGGTTTTGTTTGGTGTCCTATTTTTTGCCATAGTTAATTTGGTTTTCCCCACGTTCTTCCGGGAAGATCTTGCCTTCAGCGTTTTATACTGTTCGCCTCTTTTATCATGGCAAGCATATGTTTAGTTTTTTATGCTAATGACCCTGAGTGGGCTCTTTATCGAGTTTTGAAAACGCTTAGGAAGTTTGGCTACGATGTTTCCGAAGAAGAGGAGAAAGAAGAGTACAGAAGAATGTTGAGCGAATATAATAGGTTTTTGTTCTTTTTGTTCTTGTTTACACTTTTGTTTGGGTGGTTCATATTTATTTTGTTGAGTTTGTTGGTTTTAGGCTTTCTTGGTGAGCCTATACGTGAAGATATACATGTATATATGAATTCATAACATACATGTTCCCATTACTTTTCATATACTGGTATACGTGGAAAAAAATACCCAGCTGCTAAACGCTTAGAAAAACTTTTTGCTGGATAGCGAAGGAAAAATTTTGAGGAATATAAGAGAATTATCGATGAAATCTTCCAAGATGAAAAGAGGGGATAGTGAATTAGGTTTATAGTTGTTTGCTTTGCCATTTTATTGATGCTAGAAAGATGGGTATGGTTTTTTTGTCAAGGATTCTAGTGTTGAAGGGTCTTCTACCGGGTGTTTTTATGCTCCATTTTGCTTCGAAACCTAGTAGTTTGCCTTCATATTTTAGGATGACATCGACTTCTGTTGAATTTTTCCAGTAGAATATGTCACCTATTCTATTTAGGTGCATTGCTAGAATTGATTCTACTTTTTGCTCATCGAAAATGTTGACACGAGTCCATTTAGCTAAAGCATCGTATAAAAAGGGATCTGTTACGTGGATTTTCTTATTTTTCCGTGGCATGATTTTACCATCTGTTCCTATCCAGTAGAGAACTTTGAGGATAAAAAGATCTTCAAGGAATTCAATGTAGCTCCTAATAGTATTGGGCGAGGATATGCTGGTTTCTTTTGCTATGTTATTCCAGCTAATTGGTGTAAGCCTTGCATTTAATATGTACGATAGTATTTCCTTTGTGGTTTTTTCACTTTTCCTCGTTCTTACGATATCTGTTTTAAGCCAATCCATATAAGTTTTATAGGCGTTCCATGTTTTTCCACTTGTTAAAAATTCTTTTATTGCTAGGGGGAATCCCCCTGTCCTCAGATATATTTCAAATGTCTCTGTAAGTTCTCTTTTAAGCAGCTTATTTGCTTTTAAAGCATTGTCAATTATATTTTTCGAGAAATCGTATTTTTTCACCGGTATCTTTTTTATTTGGCTTACAAATTCATCGAACGAAACAGGTAGTGCATAGTGGTCTCTGCCGTGACCTCTCCTGCCGGGGAATCTTTCCTTTCCGGCTATTAACTCTAAGCTTGCAGAGCCGGAGACAAATATAACGTCTTTGGACAGTTTTCCCAGGTCGATTCTTGATTTTAGAGCTCTCCACCATTCGTCGACAAAAGTTATTTCATCTAGAAAGATTATGGAAGATTTTACTCCTCTGCTTTCTCTGAAACTTAAATAGTTGTCAAGTATTTCTCCGAGTTCTCTAAAATCTGAAATTTCATCGCATGCAAAGTAAAAGATAGCTTCTGGTTTGAGCCTTTTAAGTAGGTTTTTATGTATATAGATAGCTATAGCTGTTGTTTTACCTATCTGTCTAGGACCAACTATGAAATTCAGCGAGAAAGGCTTAATTCTAAACTCATTTATTAACCTTGGAGTCCATTTAATTTCCGATGATTCCCACTCAAGATATTTAGGATGCGTCTCACCAAACCACCAAGGATTATGGGCTTCCATATAAACACCAAGCATTATAACTGCAAAACATTATATAAATAATTTGCAATATAAATGTAAATTATAGATATTTCATACACGCAACAGTGTTGCAATGGTCATGAAGCAACATATGTAAGGTAGATGATTTATTGGAAACACAATATCTTGTAATCGTTTATGAAACCATAATTAGAATATATTATGATATATGCGATCTAGAGGCCATGTGTACTGAAACTGTTATATAGAAGAGATGGGAATCTTGTTGCAAATAAAATTTTAAAATTTTTCAACGGTTACATATTGCTGGAGGTTAAAGGTTTGAGGGCTGCTGTTTTTTATGGTGTAGAGGATGTTCGTGTATGTGAGGTTAAAAAGCCGAAAGCTAATCGTGGAGAAGTTGTTGTTGAGGTTAAAACTGCTGCTATATGTGGAACCGATGTTCACTATTATCGTGGAGATGCAATTCCAGGAAAACTGCCTATAATTTTGGGGCACGAGTTTAGTGGGGTTGTTGTTGAAGTTGGTGAAAGTGTAAAAAATGTTTCTAAGGGAGATAGAGTAGTAGGTCCCCCCTCTATAAGTTGCGGTGAATGTTATTATTGTCGTAAGGGAAGGGAACAGCTTTGTTTGAATAGGATAGGTTTAGGTGTTCATATAGATGGTTGTTTGGCTAAGTATGTGAAAATACCTAGGGCTGATAGAGCTTTATGTAAGTTGCCGGATGATATTTCTTTTGATGTGGGCTGCCTTATAGGGGATGTTATGTTAACGGGTTTTCACGCGGCCGAGAAAGTTAATGTTGGAGATGTTGTTGCTGTTTTTGGCACCGGGCCAATAGGTTTTTCTTCAATGCTTTTCGCCAAGGTTAGAGGTGCAAGTAAAGTTATTTGTATAGGTAGGAGAGACGCTGCATTGAATTTTGCTAGGGAAAAGTTGAAGGTGGATGCTGTTGTAAATGTTAAACGGGAAAATGTGGTTGAAAAAATTATGGATTTGACTAATGGTCTTGGTGTTGATGTTGCTATAGATGCTGCTGGAGCTCAATTCACATTAAAAAGTGCTATAAATTGTTTGAAGAGGGGAGGTAGACTCGTCGTTCCAGCTCTTTTTGTCGAATCTCCTTCAATCGACATGATAAAAGTAACTATGAACGAATTGGAGATTTATGGAGTTCTTTGTCCAGCCAGTGTTGATGAAATTCAAAAAGTTATGGAAATTATAAAATCTAAGAATTTGAATATAGGGTCTTTTATTACCCATAGGTTAAGTCTCGAAGAAGCTCCAAAGGGCTTTGAAATTTTAGATAAAAGGATAGGTAACCCGGTTAAAGTTATCATAAAACCTTAGCTTATATAGGGTAGGCTATGTTTCCTTTTCTTTCATTTTACGTTCAAGATGCTTCAAGAACTTTTTTAATGCAAAGTCTGTTAATAAGACAGGGTCGTGACCTAAACTTTGAGCTATTTCGGAAAATTCTCTCCAAATTTTTTCTTTAACCTTTACTTCAGGCATTTTAGATTACATCTCCACGTTATTGTAACTTTGATTCTTCCTTATTTTATTAGACTTATAGTTAGCAATTACTGTTTAAGTTTTAAAGGATTAATATTTTAATTTATTGTGTTATTTTTGGATTTTGTAATAATGCTTTTTTCATGATATTTCTATTTCCTTCTTTTTTACGGGTTGCCTTAATATGGTTTTTAATTTTTCTTCAGGTACCCGTCTTGGATCTGATAAGTATATTTCGTGATGAGGCCCGTTTTCGATAAGGTTTTCTTTTTCCATTAGTTTTCTCATTTTTTGGAGCGATTCCAGCTCGGTGGAATATGGACCAATGTGTAGTATCTGAACGCATGTGCCTTCTTTCATTTTTTCAAACTTTATTTCCTTTACAAGTTCTATGCCTTTTTTCTTGATAACAGCGGTTTTTGCTTTTTCAACGATTTGAGCGTTTACGAATTCTGGCATACGGATAAGAAGTTTCCATCGCCATTCTTCACGTGGGACCTCCGAAAAGGGTTTATTGGAATCTACCCACCATAGCCCTTCTAACTTTGGGACTACGAAATCTTTACCTTGTTTTTTGCAAATGTTCTTGACACCGTAGGCAAGAGAATATAAAGCACTTATCTTAGCTTGAAATTCGTCGCTACCTGGTGCGCCCTTTCCTTCTATGATCAAGAATTTTCCCTCTTCGATTTCTATGATTTCGGGAGTGGTTTTTGCTGAGTAGTATGTTTTATATTTTTTAGTTAGGTCAAGCTTTGTCTTCACATTTTTCCTCTCCTCAAACTTTAATGTCTAATAATTGTTTAAAATCGTATAAAGATGATACATATTTTTTGTTCGAAGGGGAATTTGAATATATCAGTTCGTTGAGAGGTAAGAGAAAACTTGAGAAGGTAACTGACGTATTTATATCGGTCCTTTTGGTGTTCTCATGAATACACTATTTATATCGTCGGCTATTTTCCTTTTAGCATAGTATAAAAAGAGGAAAAAGGAATATATGGAATTACACTTGTTAGCATTCCTTATTTTATTGGCTTGTGTGCTTTATTCAACTTTTCACGGAAAACTTCTTCCAAATATTTTCCCTATTATGCTGCCAGAAAATCCTTTTGACTTAAACTCGATATTTAACTATTTCTTTATAGATGTCTTTACGCAACTATACTTAAATATGTGATTTTACATATTTGTGTTATGCCAAATATAACTCTCTCTATACCCGATGAAATTTACAAGAAAATGAAGAAATACCGTGAGGTTCGTTGGAGTGAAGTAGCTAGAAAAGCGATAGTAGAATATCTTAGAAAATTGGAAGGGGAATTTAAAATGTCAACTGAGGAGTTACTTGAGGAGTTGGGTGAAGAGTTTGCCAAAGATCTTTCTGCTATAAGTTTTGAAAAAGCTGTTGAATGGTACGAGAAGATGAGGGAAACTGAATGGAGAAGATTCTTCACGACACGAGTAGCCTAATTGAGAATTATAAGCTTAACATTAAGGAAATAGAAGCTTTTACGACAGTTTTAAATATCATCGAGTTTCCAAAAGCTTTAGAGATTTCTAAGTTGGAAGTTCTTTATCCTACTCATTCCGATTATAAATTGGCTATCAGATTAGCGGCAAACTTGCTTAAAATCGGACAACCAATACCTGCTATCGATATCGTAATTGCTGCTATAGCCCTCAATAACAAATTAACGTTACGAACCAAAGATAGACATTTCCTAGTTATTAAGAATATAAAACCGGAATTTAAAGTAGAAATTATTGAGTAAATCTAAAACAAAGTATTTATTTAAATATAGTTTAGCTATTAAACAACTTACTGGGTGGAGTGATTCAACATGGTTGAAGAAGAGAAAGCAATTAAAGTTGAGATTTCTGAAAGGACATATAATAGGGCTAAAGAGTTTTTTGAACAATATAAAAATGAATTAGAGCGTATGGGCATTAATGATGTTTCGAGACTTATTGAGGAGGCATTGGAATATTTTATTGAGGGCCATAAAGAGCCTATAATAACCTGAGGTGAAAATCGCGTGGCTAAAGTTGCTATTTCAAAGCTTATACCACCGATTGACGAAGATAAAGTTTACGAAGCTGTAAAAAACGCTGTTGACCTGCTTGGTGGAATTGAAAAATTTGTTAAACCTGGTGAAAAAGTTCTTTTAAAGCCTAACTTAGTGAGACCTGCACCTCCACCAACCACGACTGATCGCCGCGTAATTAGAGCTGTAGCTTTGCTTGTTAAGGAAGCTGGAGGAAAACCTGTTATAGGTGAGGGAACAGCTTCAATGACTCTTTTATGGAGGGAGGAAATGGACAGTGATGACGTACTTTTTTTAACAGGTATGTATAAGATCGCTGAAGAAGTTGGAGGTGAAGTTGTTCCATTTGATAAGGAAGGAAAATTTTATGGAAGGGTTGTAGAGGTTCCTGGTGGTGTTGTTCTCAGGAAAGCAAATATTGCTGAAATAGCGTTGGATGTTGATAAAATAATTCCTATTCCGGTTATGAAGTGCAGTATGGAAGGTGGTGGTGTCACGCTCTGTATAAAGGATTTGCATGCCCTTGTGGATCCTTACACCGATAGGCTTAAGTTTCATAGGTCGGATCTTTGGCAAAAACTAGTGGATATTGTAAAGGTTGTAAGGGATAAAATCAATCTTTGTGTTGTTGATGGGATTAAGGCTATGGAGGGCGACGGGCCAATTTACGGTGACCCAGTTGATATGAACGTTGTTTTGGCGGGTGATGATCCAGTTGCAACTGATGCTATAGGTTCTCTCGTCATGGGGTTTGATGATCCTCTCAGGGAAATCGGTCCCATAGCTATTGCTCACGCTGATGGCTTAGGTATAGGTGATCCAAGTAAAATAGAGGTTGTCGGGGCAAAAATGGAGGATGTTAGAAAGAAGCTTAAAAAAGCTTCTTGTGAGATTTTAGCTGGAATATTTCCGAACATTGTGTTTATTGAGGGTGGTTGTTGTAGAGCTTGTAAAGCATGGATAAAGTTCACCTTATATGCGTTGAAGGGAGAAGGTGTCTTAGACAAGGAAGTACCAAAGAGAGTTGGGAAACTTGTTTTTATTGCTGGAGTAGATCCTTCGCTTCCAGAGGACCCGAAAGAACTATTAAAATTAGGGTTGCCTATTGTTTTTGGAGACTGCGCATTGTATTCAACTAAGAGTACGATATTCTGGCAGCTGAGAGAAAAAGCTGTATATATTCCAGGTTGTCCACCCTTCGCGGTTGGAAACCAAGCACGTCTGATAAAGAAAGTCATGGGACTACCAATAACAAAAAGAGAAGCATGGGGCTT
>CAYYZD010000074.1:0-7757 GCA_964476035.1 uncultured archaeon | reverse complement strand
TGCTTATAAAAAACCTCTTGATACACTAGAGCATTCCACCCAAAAATTTCCCTACATATTCCAATAGCTCTCTCAATTCTATCAAAAGGCACATGCTCAACCACAAAGGGATTTACGCTAATCAAAACACCATTTAAACCCACGTCTCTCAACAATAGAAATCCTTCTCTCGTAACCTTGTCGTCGACGCACCAAAAACAATTAGTCTCAACAAAAACAGAGGGAATTCCATATTCATGAGCCATATCAACAGCTCTAAGAAGTAAATCAAAATTAAGAAACGGTTCTCCACCAGTAAAATGAAGACCATAATTCAAACTAACCCTATCTTTCCCAAAAGGGCTAGGTTGAATCGAAACAGAAAGCTGAGACAAAGTTTTTTCTAAATCTTTTTCAGAAATCCAATAAGCCCTCCAACGAGGAGAACAAGCATACATACAATGTCTACATTCACCTGAACACTTATAAGAAAGCAACACACCCACAGAAACAGGCTTAGGCACGAAAAGTTTTCCTCGTAATCTCATTTAACTTCATCTCCTTCTCATAGAAACTAAAAGCAAGGAAAGGAGTTTATAAATTAATCCGCCAATTCTAAGCGTTATGATTTAAAATTCAATAAATATTTATGATTTTAGCTGTGTAGTGGAGTCACTTCACTCCATTCAACTTCTATCATGAAAGCAAAATCCAAATCATCTGCTTTATCTATTTCATTACCATCCACCACATAAATTGTTTCAAACCCGCTACCAACCGCCCACATATCGTCAGAAAGCTCAGTTTCCCTATAAACTTTAGTTT
Source organism: uncultured archaeon (assembly GCA_964476035.1). Taxonomy (GTDB): domain Archaea; phylum Asgardarchaeota; class Baldrarchaeia; order Baldrarchaeales; family DXJG01; genus DXJG01. The sequence goes on along the minus strand of CAYYZD010000074.1, from coordinate 6,953 downwards.
CCTCGTTCCAATAACTCATAACCGCGTTCTTCTTTATACTTCCATTATAAAAGCGGAAATAATCAAAATTCCCCTGGTAAGAATATTCATAAATTTTACTGTTTCTCTTATAGGCTTCAAGACCAGCAAAGAAACTTACACAACAATTTGCCTCAGAATGCCTCAATAAAAGTTCGTCAACCACCGTATTTAACCTAAATGAAAAGGCCAACCTATCACTACCTATTCTCACGACCTTAAAATCTTTAAAACTTTCCGTATAATTTTTAGAGGGCATATATTGCATAGGTAATTCCTCGATTCTCTCCCATTCTGAACAATTTTCATCAACTGAAACCTCTATGTTTAACGGGTAAAGGTGAAAAAGTTTTTTGGACCCAGCCGTAGAATGGTATCCAAATGCTACAAATACCTCCTGCAGCTTTAAACGATTCTTCCTAAACAATCTGAATATCGAAAAATATCTAATTTTCGCCTCCATAAAACTATCAGTGATGTTAGAAGAAATAACGTCTATACCCTTTCCCATAATTGTATACGTAGTAAAAGGTGTTTGATAAAACGCGAACGAAGTCAACACCTCATTATCTACACTAAGCAAAAAAGCAACTCGCCTACTCACTGAAAAAACAACAATCTCATTACCATACAAATCGATGCCAGTTTCACTAACATTTGGAAGCTCAGAAAACCATTTAACAATAATCTTAGCTACTGAACCATAAGAAATGAATGTAACATTTGCACATCCGATTTCGCCAAGATTCTCACCGACAATAATAGAAATACTTTCACTCTTAGTTAACATCCAAAAAGTCAGATAATGTGGCGCATAAAGCCAAATAACTTCCAAAACAAATATCAGAACCAGCAAAATTAACGCAATGCGTTTCCTCTTCCTCCCCGCAACCATAAGAATCAACCCGATATAAATTATATAAACACTTACCCTTAAAACTTACGAACAACAAAGTGACACAAATCATACTACCCAAATTGCTATGCCATCAAATTTTCGTAAGAATATAAATCAACGTCTATTGCTATAAAATTTGAATTTCTATCCGATAGTCTTTCTATTTTCTTGTTATCTTTGTAATAAGTAAATAAAATTTATAATAAAATCGGAGAAAATTAGTATTGTTGTTGAGGAGGACATTTAATTGCCTGCAATCATTCTAAAAGAAAAAACCTACAAAGAACTAGTTGACCTACTAGATGAAATCGAACTAAAAATAAAACGCAAATTCAGCTTCGATGAAGCCATAAATTTGCTAATCAAATTCTATAGAAAATACCGCAACATAGTTAAGAACCTCTATATTGCTGAAAAAGATAAATATTGGATTAAAACTTCATATCCATAAAATAACATAAAAAACTCCTAGGATTGTTTTATTCTACGTATTTTTTAGCAACGTTAACTATGTCGGAAGGCTTATACACAACTTCCACACCAGCTTCCTTTAGCGCATCTATCTTACTTTTCGCGGTCCCCCTTTCACCAAGTATTATTGCTCCTGCGTGACCCATTCTTTGCCCCGGAGGAGCCGATCTACCAGCTATATACGCAATAACCGGCTTTTCCATTTTCCTAATGAACTTAGCAGCCTCCTCTTCCTGTGTTCCACCTATCTCCCCAACTATTACGACAAGCTTTGTATGCTCATCCTCCTCAAATAGTTTCAATACCTCATTCAAATTAGTTCCAATGACGAGATCAGCACCTATTCCTAGACATGCACTTTGCCCAATACCAGCAAGAGAAAGATTTCCAGCAATTTCATAAAGCAAAGTGCCGCTTCTAGAAATTATGCCCACATTACCTTGTGAAAAAACATTAGCAGGCATTATTCCAATCTTAGTTTTTCCAGGACATATTATCCCTGGAGTTGTTGGACCAATGATTCTTGCTTTTTTATTTCTGGCATATTTAACCATTTTCATTGCATCATGCACTGGGATATGCTCTGGTTTTGCCACAATTAACTTTACCCCAGCATCAATGGCTTCTATGACTGCATCTTTTGCAATGAAGCTGGAACAAATAATATTGATGTATCCGCACCAGTTTCTCTAACAGCTTCCTCAACAGTGTCGTAAACTGGTACACCATGAACAGTTATTCCGCCCTTTCCAGGAGTTACTCCAGCAACAATCTTAGTCCCATATTCTAACATAAGCTTTGTTTGAACTTTCCCCACTCTACCAGTTATACCTTGAACTATTACTCTTGTATTTTCATCTATAAGTATACACATTTTTAACATTCCCCTACAAGTTTCATTAATTTTTTAACAGCCTCTTCAGTTTTTATGCCTTTAAAAACAGGTATATCAGCATTTTCAAGAATTTCCCAAGCTTTCTCTTGTTTATTTCCTACAAGTTTCACTAAAATGGGTATTTGAATATTAAACTCTTTATATGCTTTGACAATCCCTTTTGCAGCGGGGACCATAGGATTTATGCCTCCATATAGGTTAATGAACAAAGCCTTAAGTTGTCTGTGCTGAGACACAAGTTTAACAGCATCAAACATAAGTTGCTCATTTATACCTCCTCCAGTTTCAAGAAAATTTGCAGGTTTTCCTCCAAAGTCTTTAATAAGGTCAATTGTAGCCATAGCTAAGCCAGCACCTGAGCAAATTACACCAATATCTCCATCAAGCTCGACATAGGAAAGCCCGATTCTAATAGCTTCAGCTTTTGCTTCACTTTCTACCCTTGATTCAGGTTTGATAGCAAGGTCTTGATGTCGAAAAAGAGCATCGTCATCAATCTCTATTTTCGCATCAACAGCATAGAAATTTCCGTCTTTTGTCATGGCTAATGGGTTTATTTCAGCTATTAATGCATCATATTCATTAAAAATGTCATATAACCTTTGAAGTATGCGACTTACCTTTATTAGAGCTGAACTCCTTAAACCAGCTTGCTTACACATTTTTCGAGCTTCAAACTCAAAAAAAACCACGTAAAACATTCACATTCATCGAAATAATTGTTTCAGGCTTCCTTTTAACTATTTCTTCAATTTCCATTCCACCTTCAGTTGAAAACATTACAATAGGACATTTTGAAAACTGATCGATAGTTACCCCCAGGTAATATTCATGTTCTATATCTATTTTTTCTTCTATCAGAACCCCTTTTACCGTATGTCCTCCAATCTTATTATTTAGCATTTTTCCTACCTCTTTTACAGCTTCCTCTAAGCTGTAAGCAAATTTGATGCCTCCTGCTTTCCCTCTTCTACCAGCTAACACTTGAGCTTTAATTACAACTGGTAGTCCTATCTTTTCAATGGTTGAAGCTACCTCAGCCTGTGAACTCACAGTTAACCCTTCTGGTACAGGAATACCAAACTTTTTGAAAATTTCCTTGGCCTCAAACTCGAAAAGCCTCATATTGCCACCCCATTTTATCCACTTAACACTAACTTCCATTCCCCTAATTCAATTATTAAGTAAAAACCTACTTTATTAAGATATAAGTTTTCAATTAAAACATAGAAACAAGCGTTCTTGAAAAGTTAGAAGAAAAATTTCCATACAGCACCTATTAAAGTTAACCTTTATTCATCTCAATAAATATGAAATAAACCAATATTTCAAAGCTTAGTATTTTTGGCAACCAAATCTTCACTATTTTTATCCCAACAAAAACCAAAGACATTCAAAAGAGTCTTCGCAGCCTCTAAAACTAGTTTGCCATACTTCTCTCGATCATAACTTCGATTGTCATATAAATGTAGAATTTGAACCCTAGTTAGAGGATTAGAACTCCTATGATTCACATAAATATATCTGATTAGCTTTTCCTCGTTAAAAACAGCTCCACATGTTTCTAATTGCTTACATGCAGCTACATAGGGATAAATCTTTGAATACTCACTCACAGGTTTACGTAAAATCTTCTCCACGACAAGCTCGTTAACATTTATTTTTCCAGAAAGAACCTGCCTATAGGTTTCAAAAGTAAAGTCCACAGCCTTGCAATAGTTTTCCTTTACACCTTCGACGCTTCGAGCATCAAACAGTATTTCCATTAACTTCTCCTGAAATTTCCTTATGAATTGAGGTGTATCATGTCTTCTAAGCTCTATACCACGGTAATGAAGCCTACCATCGTACAACTTACCATAGTAGCGTTTCATCACACCAACCAAAGGATCAAACTTAGAAGGTAGCAAAACAAGAAAACGAAACAAATTGTCTATAGCAATGGGAAAGTTAACCTCCTCAGATATTCGCTTAGCCAATCTTTCAAAATCACTCTCCGAGGCTTCAGACTTTTTAACAAATATACAGTCCGTATCCGCATAAATTACCTGATACCCTTCCCTCATACAAATGTTAATAGCTTTAATTAGAACTTCCCTCCCATGTAAATTAATACTCTCAAAAGTAGGCACACATTGAAAACGATTCCAAGTACAACCACTATAACCATAAACAACAACCAACATCATCTTCAAAGCTTTCTGACGCTGATCCGCATAAACAAACTCCAAACTACCCTCAGGAAAACTCTTACAAAGATGCTTAAAATACAGCCTACGACCCAAAGCAACCTCAACCACCCTAGGAAGCAAACCCTTCCTAAAACAACTCCCCCCATCACAATTCTCATAACTAATGTTTCTCCGAAGAATCAAATTAGGATACATAGATTCAAAATCCAACGCACAAACATTCTCATGAACCCCAACCCTAGGAGAAATAATCAACCCACCCCTATCCCGCAGAAAAACCTCCTCCAAAGTCCTAAAAAAGTCACTATAACCCTTAGCCTCCGGTATAAGAACACCAAGCTTCATAGCCTCATAAACCTGCCTACTATCCACAATCCTACCCGGAGCCCACCTAGAAGCCAAACCCAGAGGAATCAAACCAAAACGGCAAAGCTCACTCAAACCAGCAAGACCCAACTTCTCAAAAGACTCCAAAGAAACACAAACCCTCCCCCTCCAACTACTCCAAACAGGAGAACCAAACTTAACCCCAGAGCCGCAGCCATCCCTAGACAAATCCATGTTCAACCCCAGAAATTCCCCCTCCGAACAATATAGTCAAAGCTTCTAAAAGGATAATTTGAAGCCACAATAATATCAGGATCCCACCTTCGAATCTCCCTCTGAAAATCCTCCAAAACATGTTCTTCGCTCCCACTTAACTCCACAACTTCTCCACCAACACCATGTAAAATGATCCTTTTGATAGGGTCGCGTTCTGGGTCAACTAAAACTTTTTTCCCATCAACCTTTACCCTGACAAAGATTGTGGTTAAAGGTGGCGGAGCAAGTTCCTCAAAATCTTCTACACACATAAATCTATGATTTCTATATTCCACAAACATCGTAGGAGCAAAGTTACGGGAGAAAAGATACCGCTGAACATGCGTAATATCAGTTCCATAAAGACCCCTAACTGCACTACACCCCTTAAGCACACGAACAATTTCCCGAAAAGCCCCAATAGACTCAACATAAACATGAATTACCCTAACCTTCCTCGTCATCCTCAAGTCCAAGTACTTCTCCTCAACCACACTACTAACGACTCGAGGATCTTCTCCCAGCACCCAAGCAAAACCATCAACATCCAAACCCTCGCGAGGTAAAACATAAAAATCAGGGTAAAAGCTCTCCTCCACCTTTTCAACAAAGCCTTGAAGCGTCCTTAACCAACTAACCGCCCGATTCCCATCAACATAACAGTCAATCACCCACCCCCTCACCCTTAACCCTCCCTTCAATCAAACTCTTTTTAAGAGCTATAATTTCCCTCCGATTATCCACAACAGCGCTTAAAAGTAGAGCAAGCAAAACCGAAGGAAGATCGGAGTAACTCATAGCACCCACAGTTTCAGACCACGCTTTCACCAGCTCGTCAAAAGCCTCACGTCGACCAGAATCCATAAGAGCCACATAAAAAGTCTTCCTCAACCTATTAATCACCTCAAGAAACTCGTTCCGAAAAGAAACAGTAATCCTACCCATAAAACCCACCTCCAAAACCATCAAAAAACCTATAACGATTAAAAACAAAAGCAACCTTCCGACTAGCTAAAAAGGGATGCTTACAAAGATAAGCCCTCACAAAACGTTTTCCCCGGCGGCAACCAACCCTAAAATAAACAGCAACTCCAGCTTTCTCCATCAAAACCGAATATCCTTCAGGCAAAGGAACACCTTGATTTTTCCTACGGCCAGATGAATTTTCCCTACAAGTAGCTACCAGTGCAGCACCATTCCTAAAAGCAGCTTCCCAAAAACCACCTACTACCGACGTCAAAGTAATATCTGGAAACTCCTTTCTCATCTTTTCATCACAAAGCAAAAGAGCAATATTATCGACCAAAACAAGCTTAGAACCAGTTTTCCTCACCACATCTCCGTCGCCCTACTAATTACGTATTCTTCCAAGGGGTTAAAAGCCATAGCCACATAAATATTCCTAAAAACCACCTTAGGATCCAAATCTACACTTAAAGCTATATCCGCAAGATAATACGGATTAAGCACCGTTCTCTCCCTACGATAATTACTACAATAAACGTAAACAACTGGAGAGCCGAAACCACCCTTATCAGTGTCAAGAAGAGCATTAACAAGCAACCTATGCACAAGAGTCTGGAGAAATCTTCGATCCCCATAGAACAAAGTAAAAGTTGAAGCTTCAACACCTCCACCAATAAGCAAATCTAAAAGAACACTTCCAGTAGTTAACTTCCCAGCCCTAACATTCTCACAATAAAGATCAAAACCACTCAGATAGCTCCCTGCCAACTCCTCCTCAAATAAAGATCCACTCAGTTGTCGCGAAAAAAGTTTTTGACCATCAATTAGCAAATTTTTACCGTAACTAGAAAGCATGCACTTTCACTTCCCTAACCTTCAAAACTTGCACTTTAACTAACAGAAACCTTAACATGAAATCTTTTAAGCCTAA
>CAYYZD010000073.1:0-7789 GCA_964476035.1 uncultured archaeon | reverse complement strand
AAAGGTTAAATAGTTTACTGAAATCAGAAGAAATCAGCTATTCTAGCTAAAACTTTACCAGAGAATGATCGAGGATAACGAAATATCAACTCCATGCAACTTACTGTTCTTTTTCTGCGATATCTCCTAAAATTTTCGGAGTTTTTGAAAGGATGTCGGGTGATATTTTTCGCCGCGGTTTTCTCGCCATAATAAATCCTTGCGCAATGTTTCCTTCCGGAACATTTACGAAGTCAATATCTTTGAAAAATATCCATGTGAGTGCCATTAGCTCTGCTAGTCCCCAATAGTATGTTTCTAAAATTACTGGTTTTGATTTGCGTACTAGATCGATTACCGCACGGTTAAAGGTTCCTTTTAACATGTCGTAGCCTGCATGCGTTGATATTACCATTCTTTCTTCATTTACTCTTTCTATAAGCACCTCTTTGTATCCTCGTTGATAAAATATTCTATAGATCCTATCGCTTTCTTCCATTGTCATAAGTCCATCGTTTAGAAGCGTTTCGCTTGCGGATGCTAGAAGTCTAACCATGTCCCATGGGTTAAAATGTGGAGCAGAAAGACCATACATTAAAATTATATCGACTTTCATTTCAAGTATGTACATTTCTCTTGCGTCAACCTTAATAACACGTATGTCCTTTTTAAGTTCTTTATATCCCCATTCTTTGGCAATTTTAAGAGCATTTTCACGTAGATCGGTAAGAGTTAAATTTATGTCAATGTTCTTTTTGCTGAGAACTTTTGCTAAAGCCACTCCTCCGATGCCCATGCCACTACAAATTTCCAATATGTTGATTTGAGATTTATTTTGAATCAGTGCTTTGAACCACTCATGTTCTACGAGAACTTGAAATCTCCTAACAGCTTTCTCATATCTTTTAAGTCCTGCTTCAGATCTCGGATCATCAGGAAACGCAAACACATCATAAAAAGATTTTAGCAATTCATCGTGTTTCTTCACATCTTATCACCATGCTCATTCCTCAGAGCCATCTGAATTCTCATACGCCACAACTATTGTGACTAATCTCATATCTTCCATATCTTATACCGCGAGCAGTTTTATCAACATGATTATATTACTATTCAAATCTTTATTTTATGGGTGTGCTTTATTGAAGAGAAAGCTGGATCAGTTGCTTGTTAAGGATATTGCTAGGCAACGAATTGAACTTTTGTTTGAGATGGCAAATAAGATTCATAAGCAATATCCTGATCTAGCTCAACGTTATGTTGATTTGGCTCGTAAAATTGGTATGAGGTGTAGAGTTAAGATCCCCAGCTGGTTGAAACGCAGGATTTGCAAGCATTGTAAAAGTTTTCTTATCCCAGGTGTTAATTGTAGGGTTAGGCTTCGCACAAATAGATTTCCTCACGTAGTTGTTACGTGTTTTAAATGTGGCAGACCGATGCGCTACCCATATAAAGTAGGTGATAAAAGTGAAAAAACGGTTTAAATCGCTAATTAGTGATGTTCGACACGCGCCAGCAACTGTTAGAATAGGAAAAGCAGGTATTACAGAGGGTTTAATAAAGGAAATCAAGGAGAATCTTGAGGTGATGGGAGTCGTTAAAGTTAAGATTTTACGTTCTGCTTTATCACACGGAGACAGGTTTGAATTGGCTAGAAAAGTTGCTGAATTAACTAACACGAAACTTATTGAGGTTAGAGGAAGAAACTTCATAATTGCTTCTCCTTTGGGTAAAAGAAAGGTTTTTAAGGAATAATTATATTTGTTGTCTGCACTATTATCGTCTTCTTGTATTAATGTTAGGAGAGTATGAGTATGGCCACGGTGTACGATGTCCCTGCCGATATATTAATTAGGAGAATAGCTGAAGAGTTAAAGAAAAGCGATAAAATTAAGCCTCCAGAATGGGCTGCTTACGTAAAAACCGGAGTACACAAGGAGAATCCACCTGTTGACCCCGATTGGTGGTATATCAGATGTGCATCCATTTTAAGAAAACTTTACATTCATGGGCCGGTTGGCGTTTCGAGGCTGAGAACCGCGTATGGTGGCAGAAAAAATAGGGGAGTAAAGCCGGAACATTTTAGAAAAGGTAGTGGAACAATCATTAGAAAAATTCTTCAACAATTAGAGGAAGCCAAACTAGTTGAAAAAGCTGATAAATCCGGTAGAAGGCTCACTCCACTCGGTAGATCGTTTCTCGATAGACTGGCATACGAGGTAAAGCTTAAACTTCAAAAAGAAATACCAGAACTTAAGAAATATTAGTTTAATTGGAGATGATACTGTTGTCCGAGGACGAAGAACTAGAAGAAATACAGAGAAGGAAACTGTTAGAGTTACAGAGGCAAATAGCGGAGGCCCGGCGAAGAGAAGAAATGAGAAGACAGCTTGAAATGCAGAAACAAGCCATACTTAGGAGAATATTATCTTCCGAAGCTAGAGAAAGGCTCACCCGTATAAAAATGGTTAGACCTGAATTTGCAGAAAGATTAGAATTAGAATTAATAAGATTAGCTCAAGCTGGAAGACTTCCTATTCCCTTAAGTGACGAACAACTAAAAACGATTCTTAAGAGGCTTCAAGGCGGAAGAAGAGAAACAAAAATAAAGTTCAGGTAAGGTGAGATATATTGGCTAGAAATAAACCTCTAGGTAAAAAACTCAGGCTTGCATCAGCTCTTAAAGAAAATAGAAGCGTACCCACATGGATTATTGTTCGCACTAAAGGTAAAGTTCGCACACACCCCAAAAGAAGGTCTTGGAGAAATAGAAAAATAAAGCCGTAAAGGAGGATATTCCATGGCATTAGAAGAAGAAAGAGAAGTAGGTGAAGAAGAAGTTCCTGAAGAAGTTATTGAAGAAAGAATTTATGTTGTGCCGCTTGCAAAAAAGTTCATCTATACTCCTAGGCAAAAAAGAGCGGAAAAAGCAGTTCGTGTTCTCAAAAAATTTGTTGAAAGACATATGAAACCTGAGAGAATTATTATCGAACCAGAGGTCAATGAAAAAATCTGGGAGAGAGGTATTCAATCACCTCCCCGCAAAATAAGGATTAGAGTAACTAAAGACAAGGAGGGAGTTGTTAAGGTTTTCCTAGCGGAGAGGTGATTTCTTGGTTGTTATTCGCGTAAATTTTAACGGTAATCCTAATCTTGGCGTCTATGCTATCGCAACTGATAAATATGTTCTTGTTCGTTCTGATCTTTACCAAAAAACTTTAAACAAACTAAAAGATACTTTTAAAGTTCCTGTTTTAAGAACCAAAATCGCTGAAAGCCCTATAATCGGTGTTTTTGCGATCGGTAACTCCAATGGAATTTTGGTTCCCTATTTTACTTTGGAAAGTGAAATCAGCACACTAAAGAAGGAACTTGGAGTTATTGTGGAAAAAGTACCTAGCAAAATGACTGCCCTAGGTAATATTATTTTAGCTAACGACAAGGGAGCTGTCGCGCATCCAGAATTGGAACGAAAAGCTATTAAAGTTATCAAAGATGTTTTAGATGTCGAAGTAGTATGCGGTAAAATTTATAGGTTGCCACTTGTAGGTTCCATGAGTGTTGCCACAAATAAAGGTGCCATTGTTCACCCTATGGCTTCAGATGAGGAATTAGAATGGTTGAGTTCCGTGCTTAAGGTCCCCGTAGATATTGGGACAGTGAATCACGGTTCACCATTTGTAGGTGCTGGGATGATAGCAAATTCTTATGGTGCTGCTACAGGTCTTCCAACGACAGGTCCTGAACTTTTAAGAATAGAAAGGGCTCTTGAAGTATAATTTAAAGGAGGAGTTAGCGATGACAGCATCGGAAGTCAAAATATTTAGGATTATTGGTGAATACAGGAAAAATTTGATGAAAATAAGATTTTCCAAAGAGGTAAGAGCCTTAAAACAGGAGGATGCTCTTGAAATAGTCTTTTCGGAAATTGGAAGTAACCATAAGGTGAAAAGAAGGAACATTAAAATACTTGAAATTAAAGAGATAAGGCCAGAAGAAGTCAAATCTCCTTTAATTAAAGGCCTCTTAGGTTTACATTAGGGAGGATTTTATCATTGTCTAAGGAAGATCAAGAAAAAATCGTACAAAGACTTATTTTTGAATACAATTGGTATAAGTCGCAAGCTGATACTTTACAAAGAGAAATCAACGTTCTGACATCGTATGTAGAACAACTAACCCTTACTATGACAACTATCGACAATATTCGTAAAGGTGAAGGAAGAGAAGAAATTCTTATCCCAGTAGGCTCAAGAACCTTCATAAAAGCCAAACTAATAGACCCTGATAAGGTTATAATCCACCTAGGAGCTGACGTAGCCGCTGAAAAAACGTTAGAAGATGCCCAAAAATTACTTGAGGAGAGACTTGGAGAAGTTCAAGAAGTCCTAAGCGAGAGAAGAAGACTACTTGACCAAATGGTTACCAAACTTGGAGAAATACAGAACCGATTAAATCAACTTAGCCAAAAAACTAAATAAGATCGACATCTAGGTGACATTGATGTTAGAAAAGTTAAGGGATGCCCTAAAGAATTTTACAGAGAAAATTACCAAAAAAACATTGACAGAAAAAAGGTTAAAAGACGCTTTATGGGATCTTAAACTTGCCTTGCTTAGTAGTGATGTAGCATTGCCAGTCGCAGAGAAAATTGCAGAGGACGTTAAAAAATCCTTATTAGGACAAAAAATAGGCCTAATTGAAAACACCAAGAAAATTGTTGCAAACGCGATCAAAAACGCGATCATAGGGATATTAACTTCCAAAGAGGAAATAGATCTCTTTAAAATTGTAGAAGAGAAAAGAAAACAGAAAGAACCTACTGTAATCATTTTTGTGGGTTTCAACGGAACTGGAAAGACAACCACGATAGCCAAGTTAGCTTATCTCCTCAAAAAGAAGGGCTATAGCGTTGTATTAGCTGCAAGCGACACTTTCAGAGCCGGATCTATAGAGCAATTAGAGGAACATGCAAAAAGACTGGGAGTCAAAGTTATAAAACATAAATATGGTTCAGACGCTGCCGCGGTTGCATTTGATGCAATTAACCACGCTAAAGCTAAAGGTATCGATGTTGTCTTAATCGATACTGCCGGTAGGGCTCAAACAGATAAAAACCTGATGGATGAAATGAGAAAGATAGTTAGAGTAACTGAACCTGATCTTGTAATTTTTGTAGGAGATGCATTAGCTGGTAATGATGCACTAGTTCAAGCCGAAAAGTTTAACGAAGCTGTAGAAATAAGTGGTTCCATACTAACAAAAGTTGATGCAGATGTAAAAGGAGGAGCAGCTCTCTCAATATCTTATATAACTGGTAAACCTATATTGTTCATCGGTGTAGGGCAAAAGTACGAAGATTTAAAACCCTTTGATCCCAAATGGTTTACAGAGAAAATAACTAAATTTAATTAATTAAGGAGGATTTGAAATGGTTAACTTAAGGGGAAGAGATTTGTTAACACTTCAAGATTTTACCTATGAGGAACTAAAGTTTTTACTCGACACAGCATTAGAACTGAAGAGAGCAAGGAAGCGAGGACATCTAGAACCCGTGCTTTCCGGTAAAACCTTAGCGATGATATTTCAAAAACCTTCAACAAGAACAAGAGTAAGCTTTGAAGTAGCTATGAGTGACCTAGGAGGTCGCGCCCTTTATCTTAGATGGGACGATTTACAATTAGGCCGCGGAGAAACTGTAGCGGATACAGCTAGGGTGTTAAGTAGATATGTAGATGGCATAATGGCAAGAGTATTTTCACACAAAGATCTTAAAGAACTAGCAAAATATGCAGACATCCCAGTAATAAACGGCCTAAGTGACTTAACGCATCCATGTCAGATTCTCGCTGATTTACTTACAATATTGGAGAAGAAAACAACGCTTAGAGGCTTAAAGCTGGCCTTCGTTGGTGATGGAAATAATGTGTGTAATTCGCTTCTAATTGGATGCACAAAAATGGGTATGGATATATCGGTTGCAACTCCTAAGAAGTATAGACCAAGAGAAGAATTCATTCAGTGGGCAATGGAAAATGCTCAAGAGAGCGGAAGTAAAGTTGAAATTCTTGAATCACCTGAGGAAGCCGTTAAGGATGCAGATGTAATATACACCGATGTATTTGTGTCAATGGGAGAGGAAGAAATTGCAAAAGAGAAAATGCAAGCGTTTCAAGGATATCAGGTAAATAAGGAATTATTAAAGCATGCGAAAAAAGATTACATATTCATGCACTGTCTACCAGCCCACAGAGGTCAAGAAGTAACAGATGAGGTTATTGATGATCCAGTTCATTCGGTTGTATGGGATCAAGCAGAAAACCGTTTGCATGCGCAAAAAGCAGTACTTGCTCTTCTACTTTAGCCTCTTCCTCCTTTTCATTTTAATTGAATCGCATATTTCTATTTTTAGTTTCGGTTAAACTTGATAAACTTGATGTCTTATTTCTGTGCCTAAGGTAATATTTCCGAAATACAAATCGTAAAAAGCCTATAGATTACCTATGCAACTAGGTGAAGTACATGGAGCAAATTATAGAAAAAATAAGAGAAAGAGAGAGATTTTTATCTCAAAACAGAACCCGATTTAACACCAAATATGTGGACGAAGAACTTCAGAGAATATTAGAGGAAGCAAGAACAAAAATCCTTGTTGTTGGTGTAGGCGGAGCAGGAAACAACACCATAACACGGCTAATGGAGATTGGAATCGACGGTGCAGAAACCCTTGCAGTAAATACAGATGCTCAAGACCTTCTCTACACAGATGCTCACCACAAGCTCTTAATTGGTAGAAAATTGACCGGAGGACTTGGAGCCGGGAACAACCCGGAAATTGGAGAAGCTGCAGCCAAGGAAAGCTATGAAGAAATAAAGGAAGCTGTAGCAGCCGACCTAGTATTTATCACATGTGGTCTAGGCGGGGGGACAGGTACAGGGGCGGCTCCCATTATTGCAGAGGCTGCAAAAGATCAAGGAGCACTTACAATTACTATATGTACCTTGCCATTCAGGATAGAAGGTAGAAAACGGATCAGAAATGCTCTAATGGGCTTAAAAAATCTTTTGACCGTATGTGACACAGTTATAGTCATTCCAAACGAGAAATTACTTGAGATAGTTCCAAATCTATCACTTGCAGAAGCATTTAGAGTAGCTGACGAAATATTAATTAGAGGTGTGAAAGGCATTACGGAACTTGTTACAAGACCAGGGCTCGTAAACTTAGACTTTGCAGATGTTAAATCAGTTTTGGAAGACGGTGGAATGTCCCTTATCTCTATGAGTGAAGCAGAAGGAGAGAAAAGAGCAGAAATTGCAGTCAAAAAAGCTTTACAAAACCCATTGCTAGATGTTAACATCGACGGCGCCAAAGGAGCATTGATAAATATTAGCGGCGGCAACGATCTAACCCTACACGAAGCCGGAATCATAGTTGAAAATGTAGCATCAAAACTCGAACCTGAGGCTGAAATCATATGGGGTGCGCTGATCGACGGTGAACTGAAAGGAACCATTCGAATAACATTAATAATCTCGGGAGTGAATTCACCTTACTTAGTTGAATCCGAAGAGGACCTCATTAAAATACTACTCGAAAAAAATAAAGGGACAAATGTTGACTTCGGTATAGAACCACTAGAGTGAAACAGCAATTCACAGGTCCAAAGGTGTAATAGATGGACATATCAGCTTTCTTAAAAAATGCAAGAAGATTATTAAAACTCGCAAAAAAACCTACTGGAAAAGAACTTAAACTTAGTATAAGAATATCTGTACTCGGCATCCTCGTTATAGGCCTTATTGCCTT
>CAYYZD010000072.1:0-7926 GCA_964476035.1 uncultured archaeon | reverse complement strand
CGTCGCAAATTTGAGATGTGAAATCTGTGGACGAAAAATTCAAGGGACACCTAGGCATATATTTGTTGAAGGCGCTAAATTAGTTGTATGTCAAATCTGCGCCAAATTTGGTTCAGAAATTCCAACACCGCAAATATCACGTAAAATCTTAACAAAAAAAGCGATAAAAACACCCAAAAGACCTATTAAGAAAGAGACAAAACGTGTATTTAAATTTATGCCCCTAGAGGAAGACTATGAATTAATAGAAAACTTTGGAGAAAAAGTTAAAAAGGCGCGGGAAAAAATAGGATGGAAGCAAGAAGATCTAGCAAGAGAAATCAAAGAGAAAGAATCAATAATAAGAAAGATTGAGACTATGGAAATTACACCATCACTTGATATCATCAAAAAATTAGAAAAAGTCCTAAACATAAAACTCACAGTGCCGTTATCAAAAATACTTGAAACCCCACCATTACCCCCCAGAGAAACTTCACTAACTCTAGGAGATGCTATAGTTTTCAAAAAGAGGAAGAACAAACGGTGATTTGATGAAAGCATTGCTTGTCGAAGTTGTTAAATATATTAATGATAGTAGAACAAAGGAATTCATGGAACTCGTAAAAGCAGCCGGCTACGAAATAGTGGGAGTTTTACAACAATCACGACGTAAACCAGATTCAAGCTACTATCTAGGGAAAGGAAAAGTAACAGAGCTCGTGGAAATGGTAAAAACTTTAAAACCAGATAAAATAATCTTTAATAAGGAATTAAGACCTAATCAAGCAATAAACCTAGAAAACTTAACTAAAATAGAAGTTATTGATAGAATTCAACTTATTCTTGAAATATTCACGAAAAGAGCCGGAACAAAGGAAGCAAAACTTCAAATAGAATTGGCACAACTGAAATATCTTCTTCCAAAGCTAAAAATGTACGTTAAATACGCAAAGAGAGAAGAGTTTCCTGGATTCCATGGTCCAGGATACTATCAAACAGCCAAATATGAAAGAATGATTAAAAAGAGAATAGCCAAAATAGAAAGAGAACTCGAAAAAATCAGATATGAAAGAGAAGAAAGGAGAAAAATCAGGAGAGAATTGGGCTTTTCACTTGTAGCCCTGACAGGATATAGTAATGCTGGAAAATCTACATTATTAAACAGATTAACTAAATCAAACGTTCCAGCAGACGACAAACTATTTACCACCCTAGGCACATATACCAGATTTGCACAATTTAACGGAAGAAAAGTTCTCCTAAGTGATACAATAGGGTTTATTGAAGATCTACCACACCTAGTTATTGAAGCTTTTAAGTCCACATTAGAAGAAATTACACTGGCTGATCTAATCATATTAGTAGTTGATGTAAGTGAACCCATACAAGAAATAATAAGAAAAATAAATACAGCTAATAAAGTTCTAGGAGAAGTTAGTGCGGCTGAAAAACCAATTATTACAGCTTTAAATAAAATAGACAAGCTATCTTCCAAAGAAATTAAAGAGAAGATGTCAAAAATAATAGAACATGTTTCAAATCCAGTTCCCATCTCAGCTCTTTACGGTTATAATCTCGATAAATTATGCATTAAAGCAGAACAACTGCTACCAAAATGCATCGAAATAAGAGCCCATCTCCCCCTAAGGCAGGATATCAACCACTTAATTTCTCATATTTATAATAGAGGAAGCGTTAAACACATCACATATTTCAATGATGAAATTGAAGTGCAGTTCGCAACGTTATCCCAAGCATCTGAATATTTTAGAAAAATCATAGAAAATGCGGGAGGAAAAATAGAAATAATACACTAATATCAACTTTTCTCGATTTTCACTATCTTCTTACCTCTAATGGACGGGATAACCTTAATTTTTGCATTTCTAAACTCAAATTCAAACTCTTTTCCCTCGAAAAGTTCATGAAGAAAAATGGCCAGAGCCGCTACTTCACTATGTGGTTGATTTGTAATCGAAACATTCCAATCGGCTGTATTGAAAACCCATGAGGGCACCTTCTCTGCACCAACCACAATAAGTTTGTCTTTCTTAGATTTTCTTATTTCTTCTATTACATCAGGAAGAGGGAGACCATACATCGTTAGATGAATTACTTCTCCGCCTCGCAATCTCCATTCCCGTATAATTCTTTTCGCAGAAACACCTATTTCTATAAGAAATGGGCCTCCCCACATCATTACAACCTTCTCTAAAGACTTCTTTACACTTTCATCTCTTTCTCCAGCAATAAAAATTCCATCTGCACCAAAGGCCCTACTAACCAAGCCAACATGCGTTGTAATTCTCTTATCCCTTTCAACTCGATGTCCTAAGCGTAAAACATATATGATATAATCTTTATTTCTCAAATTTAGAACACCTTCCAAACTTTATATATTACACCGAAACACTAACTGTCGGCTAAAGTTTAGTTCAAAATTCACTTCTCTAATCTTTTAACATTTATTATTATTCTATGTGAAAAATGTAAAGATTTATACCAAGAACTCTCCTAATTTAATTTGAAACATGGAGAGAGTGGAGTAGCAACAGCGATGAAAAATGATAAAGTGGTGCAATTAATGTACAAAAAACAGCAAAAGTTTTCAAAAGGAACAAAAAACGACGTGTTTGTATCAGTTATCGAGGAACTAGTTGGAGAAGACGCAGTACGCGTAGCTATGGCTCTCTCAAAAAGAAAAGAGGCTACAGACGAAGAACTTTCCCAAGAAACAGGCATAAAACTAAACGATGTAAGAAAAATTCTCTACAAGCTTCATAATTTTAATTTAGCTACTTATCGGCGAATAAGAGATGATAACACAGGCTGGTTTACATATTTTTGGAAAATAAACAAAGAAAGAATCTATGATCTCATAAAAAGTAGAAAGAGGCTTGTTTTAGAAAAATTAAAGGAAAGATTAGTATACGAAAAAAGCAAAATGTTCTTTTATTGTCCA
Source organism: uncultured archaeon (assembly GCA_964476035.1). Classification (GTDB taxonomy): domain Archaea; phylum Asgardarchaeota; class Baldrarchaeia; order Baldrarchaeales; family DXJG01; genus DXJG01. Next base: position 4,982 of record CAYYZD010000072.1, on the reverse strand, counting down.
AACAATGGAGACACCAGGTTAACATTTGAAGAAGCCATGGAAAGTTCCTTTAAGTGTCCAAAGTGTGGAAACATGCTCCAACACTTTGATAACTCAAAAATAATAAAAATATTAGAGGAAAAAGTCAAAGAATTGGAAGAAGAAATAAACAGTTCATCAAAGTAAATGGAAGCCCTGGAAGTGGAAAAATGCCAATTCAATCAGTGATTTTGCTGGAAAAAGTCTATGGACCAAATAAAGAGGCTGCAATTAAAGCATTCAAGCACATAATAGCAAGCCTGTTAAAAGATCTGAATGTAAAAATACTAAAGTTAGAAAGAGTAGAAAGAAACTGGATAAAAGTCGTCTTAAGTGGAGAAGATGCAGAAGCTGCCAAAAATTATCTGGCAAAAGAATTTCATACATCTGCTTTGATCAATCAGCTTGAAAATGGAGACATCATAAAGGGGAAACTTGTAGATGTAGAAAAGTACGGCTATGGCGTATACGTAGACATAGGAATCGTTTCCTCCCGTCCAAAGGATGCTCTAATACCCCTATATATCTTAAGAAAACAATTAGCAAATGGACATATCGTATCCACCAGACAAATTGTTAAGAAATATGCTTTTATGGATAATCTACCCATGGAAATCAAAATAAGGGATATAGATGAAGGTTTCGAAACCATTGAGGCTGAACTAAGTGAGAATCAAGTAAGAAGATATAAAGAATGGATAAGACAAGGATTAGATAGAATACTTGTTTGTGGAGCTACTAGACAGACTGTTAGAAAAGCAATAATAAAATCAGGACATCTAAGAGATATCCTAAGTATACAAAGATTAGGTCTTTTAGAACATGCCATTGTATGTAAGCCTGGTACTACAGCTCAAGGACTGATAGCAGAAATAGGAAGATACTTGCCAAAGATACCAATGAAAGCATTCAAAGCAAAAGAAATTAGGAAATGGCTGAAAGAATTAGATACGTCAAAGAAAGTTAACAATTGAGGTTAATAGGTGTTTCTTCTTATATTTTTGGTTTTAAAAACATTGGTGGGCCCGCCGGGATTTGAACCCGGGACTTCCGCCGTGTGAGGGCGGCGTCATAGCCGGGTTACCCGACGGGTAGCAATATACCCGTACTCTAGACCACGGGCCCAAGTCTACCTCTTATAACTTGAAAATAAATTTTTCTATTTATTTGTTTTAAAAGACTTCAACAGTTCGTAGAGAGTAACAGCTGCCATTCCTACAGGCCCTATATCGCCAACTATATCTAATGACATGGTTCTGCCGAGGTCCATGTCTCTTTTTGATAATCCTGGTTCACTACCGCCAAATACGAATAAAATTTTCTTTCCTTCTTTTAATTGTGTGGCAATTTTAGCTGGATCGTATGTTTCTTTAGCAAATCGTTGCGGAACAAAAATGCAAATTTCTTCTGGTTTTAATAATTCAATGACATCGGGTAGGTCAGGAAAACATAGTAAAGACCTTTTTTCCTTATACATAATTTTTTGAGCTTCGGGAACACCAGAAATAGCAGCAGCTCCTTCAGCCTTGGAGATTATGAGAGATTTTAAACCAAAGCCTATTATAAGCCTAGCCATATCCTTTATTCTTTGCGTGCTGTGTACGTTATGTAATACTACAAAAAGCTTTTTCATAAATAAACCTCCTTCGATTTTAATCAACAGTTTATTTAATTATTCTCCACTAAAAACTTTTTAACTTCTTGAGCAATAACGCGAGCTAATATAACAGGGACAGCTTCACCAACTTCTTCGTACTGCACAGATCTACCTCCAAAAAATATATGGTCGTCTGGAAAACTCATTAAGCGAGCATGTTCTCTGACAGTAAGAAAACGGTCTTCAAAAGGATGAATAAATCGAGAATTACCTAAGACAGTTGGGGCAATTCTATAAGGATGTAACCTAGTCCAATTTGTATAAATTCTACCTCTGGACCCCCTGTAGAAAACAAGAGATTCTCCCCATCCAAGATAGGTGATTTTCCGTCTTTTCCGCCTAGGTATTGGAAGCCATTCATGGTTGGGTACATCGTGTATTTCTTCGGGACTTGGCAAGTCACCAATAGCCTCGATGACTGTAACTCTCTTCTTAGCTGGCCTTGGGGAAAGTTTTATGTTAGAAATAAACATTCTTGAACGTCTGGAAGGATTACCATACACATCAGCTCTTAACAGATTAAAATATATTCTCGGATATCCAATACGTTCAAATTCTTTCCTTATGGCATCTTTTAAAGGTCCCTCAACAATCTGAGGCACGTTTTCCATAATAAAAACTTTTGGCTGCAAGTCTCCAACAAAACGAATAAAAATTAAAGTAAGTCTGCCAATAGGGTCTTTATAAAGTCTATCTAAGGGATATTCTAATCTTTTAATATTAGCAGCAGTAAAGGGTTCACATGGAGGTGAACCTATAATAACGTCTGGTTCTTCACCCACAATTTCTAAAAAATCAAGAGGATGGATATCTTTGATATCCCCAACAACTAAAGTAGTTTTTGGAAAATTAAATCTATATGTTTCAGCAACAGGAGGAAAATTGTCAATCGCTCCTATAATTCTGAAACCCTCTTCCGCAAAACCACGTGAAAAACCACCAGCACCACAAAATAGATCATAGACCTTAAACATAAGTTTCACCTCAAAAATAAAATGGCGCCGGGGGTGGGATTTGAACCCACGCGGCACAACGGCCACGGGCTATCTACCCTTAGGGATAGCAGGCTTGAGCCCGCGACGGAGACCGTGACGGACCGCTCCCTACCAGGTTTCCCGGAAAGACGCTATCCTCTAGGATACCCCGGCACTTCTTTTAGATAAATATTATTTCCCTTATTTATTGTTTTCTGATTTTCACATCTAAGCATCTTAAATTAAAACAACTAATTTATATATGTCTGTCAAGACGTTGATAAATGCGAAATTCTATCCGTTAAAGCGAAATTAACTCAAATAATACTATCTTCGGTTTTTGAACATACGAAACCAAGGCTATCTTTAATTATTATAAAATTTCAAGGGCTGTTTAGTGCGGCCGCGGCCCCCTTGGGTGGATACCATTCCCGATCGCGGTGTTTCGGTCTCCAGTCTCTACCCCGCACCCCCGCGAGCGCCGAACGTCCGGGGTTAGGTTGCTCCTTCGGGTGGAGTAATAAATTTTCCATCTCCCGGGCCTGGCCTGGTTTCCCCGGTAAGGACCGTAGTGCTCCCGCTTAAGCGGGAGACCCGGTCGCCGTCGACCCCACGGGACGGAGTTTCATCGCTGTAAGACCGAATCCTACGATCGGGGTTAGGTATCGCCCCTTGGGTTACTGGCCCCGCCATAAACCGGGTTTGCGGTTACAGGAAACCGGTAACTTCCCGGCCCTACCCGCGGCCGCATTAAATAATATGTTTTAATGGTTTAATTAGTTTTTCGTTTTAAAATGAGCAAAGAAATTTTATTAGGTATATACATTGGTATGGTGTTATCTTGAATTATCTCGGGGGTGCAATTAGTTGAAACTCTTTTCAGTAGAAGAGTTTATGAATTATGCTAAGAGTTTAATTATGGGATCTAAAGTTATTAGATTCGTAATAAAGAGAAAAAATGCAGAATACGTTCTCCGTATATCAAATAATAAGAAAACGTACAGCATTGCTCTTTCAGATCGCAGGCATGTTGAGGATATTTCCAGAAAGATCTTAAAAATGCTCTAATTTTTAATTTTTTGTAATAACTCACATGCCTTGCATATTTTATGTGGAGTTGGTTCTCCGCAAATGATACATTCTTTTAAAAAAACTCCTTTCCGAAGTGATTTTTTCAAAAACGGCAAAAGTTTAAGATGTGTATTTAAAATAATAAATTTCGTTCCAGGCCGCTTTTCCTCCATTTCATTTAAAAAATCCCTGACATCTCCCCTCAAGGCATAATGAGCATAGGGGCATGGCGCAGAAAAAAAGTCTAACTCTCTAAGATACACGTAAAGAGAAACTTCGTTTTCTGGGATCTCCATCAAAGGCTTTATTCTAGGAACAAACTTTGAATGTATAATTGATTGAACAGGTTCCAACCGAGCTAATCTCTCCACATCCCCTCTTAAAAAGTTAATAAGGATTGTTTGAACTTCATCATCTAAATTGTGTGCTGTTGCAAGTTTGTCTGCGCAAACTTCTCTAGCAGCCAAATTTAACGCTTTTCTCCTTAGAACTCCGCAATAGGTACATGGAGCAAGCTTTAAACCTTTTCTTAAGGAGCGTTCAAATATTGAGTCTAGAGTGTAACCAAAAAGGTCTCTAAAAGAAAATGTAAGATGTTCGACATCTAAATTTTTTGCAATTTTCCTAGCAATTCTTAGACTCTCTTCTCTATAACCTTTTATTCCTTCATCAATGGTAACTGCAATTATTTCGGACTTAGGGAACTGTTTCTCTATTTTACTAAGAATGTAAAGCAATGCAACACTATCTTTCCCACCTGAAACACCGACAACGATCCGATCTTCTTCCTTCAGCATTTTAAATCTTGAAATGGTACTCTTTACCTTGTCCTCGATGGATTTTAAAAAACACCTCTTACATAGCTTTTCACCAGAATACCTCCTAAAGAAAATTGCCGGATCTTTTCTGCACTTAGTGCATATGACCTGGCTCCCCTTCACGTAAATTCATCCACCTAAGGAATTTTAAACCCGATTTTCAAAAAAGTAAGTATAAAGTTTAAAATTAACAACGATATTGACAACATTGCAAACGTTATTCTAAGCATCCTTGGTAATTTTTCGCCAGCATCACGTTTTTTCGCCCATTCCTTAATTATATCACTAACAACTCTTTCTCCATCAAAGAGTGGTACAGGTAGCATATTGAAAATTGCAAGGCTAAGTGAAAGCAGAAAAGTCCAATTTATAACTTCAAAAAGATGATACGGAACCATCGTTCCAAGTATTTTGCTAAACACATTTTTAGCAGGATAATAGTTA
>CAYYZD010000071.1:0-8132 GCA_964476035.1 uncultured archaeon | reverse complement strand
TTTAGAAAAAGAAATAAATTTAGGTTGGTATTTTATCCCTCTATTTGCCATGCATTTATTTCTTCTTTGGGATCTTTTGGCATATCGATGACGTAGCCTCTTAGGATTGATGCTTGATAGTCTGAACCTGGATTAATGCAAAGTGTTCTTCCAATCTGGCATCTACCAGGGCTTTCGTGTATATGGCCATGTAATCCCATTAGTGGTTGACGTTCTTCAAAAATTTTTCTAACAGCTCTGCTACCCACGTGTTCCATTATGGGTGTGCCATCAATTCTTGTAACCACTTTTTGGTTTTTGTCAAGTTTAGGAGCAAGATCTAACGGAGTGTCATAGGGTGGAGCATGAAAGTTGCATATTAACAACTCAGAATCGCCAGCACGGTCAAACTCTTTTTTAAGCTCCTTGTAAAGCTTCTTTTCGTCAAGTTCTCTCGGAGTTTCCCATGGTGTAGGATTAACGTACTCGTAGCTTATCATAGGATGTTTATCGTCTACCATAACTACTTTCTTTAGGGGATAAATAATGCGGTCTTCATGAGCCTTTATTACTTCATCAATTTCAAACATGTCGTCATTCCCAGGTGAAACTATAATTTTAACGTTTTTAGGTACCTTTTCTTCGGCTAGTTTAAGCCATTCATCCAATCTTTCCTTCATTAGTTTTTTGAATAATTCATCAACCTTCTTCGGGTTTGCCTTAATTTCCTCTATTTCTTCTTCTGTTGCTTCAAAAGAGTAGTAACCTTGATTGTGGAAAATTTCTAATCTTTTCTTTAAAGCATCTATTGAATTAAATTTTTCAACTTTGCCGAAGGGTTTTATATACCATTCATTCTCCTTGACTTTTACAACTGGTATGATTGCTTTTCCAGTAAGATCGCCGCAAAGCATGACAACCTCTGCTTTATAGTTGGTTGCTGCATTAATACATTTTTTCCAAACTATGTTACTTCCATGAGCGTCGCATGTGAAGAATATTCTTACCATACTTGTACACCCCCTAGAATGTATTTAAGTTACGTTAGCAAACTCATGCATACCTAATATAAATGAAGCTATAAGATTTCTGAATAATATTCGATCTTTATAAATCCTATTCCTTCGCAATATAACTTATCGGTCTCTTCTTCTCTTTAAGGAATCAGCTGTTGATTTTAAAACTTTCTCAATTATTGAAATCAGTACTTTAGGAAAATTAGGGGGAGATGGATAATAAAATTTCTTTGTTTCGACGTCTAAAATTGCTCCACAAATATATTTTGTACCTAAATACGAATTTATGTAGCTTTTAAGAGTTCCCTCATAGTTGCATTCCCACGAACAATAGAATTTTTTTCTCACAAACTCTATAGTATCTTCTTCCAAGTTCTCTCCTAAAAAGATTAGCCAAGCAAATTTTGCAAGTTTATCGTCAACGAAATCTTTCAATTTTTGCATTTTCTCCTTCATTTTTCTTATAGAATCTCCCCTTTCAACACTTGCCACAAATTCCAGATAACTGGTAGTTATTGATGCGTATGGGGCTGGAAAAAATCGAGTTGATGGTATTGCCATAACATTTCCGTTTATAAGTAAATGCCAGTTTTCATGAGAATAAGTTGATTGAAACCTTGCTAAATAAAATCCAAGTGTGTTCGAAGAAGCTTTGAAAAAGTTTCTTGCAATGTAATATTCTGGCATTGGAAACTTTTCGATCTTAATTTCTTTACTTCCTCCAGCTTTCATTACATCTCTTACGTAAATAAGAGGAATAAGGGCATACTCACTGTTCACATTTCTAAATACAACATCAGATAATGAAATTATTTTTGAAAAGAACCTTATTTTATCCTGTCCTACGAAATTTCCTTCTAAAATATTAGAGAAACCCGGTAATTCGCTTGTGCTGGGTATATTTAGTATAAGCCTTAATCTAGATCCTTTTTCATATTTCATCTTGATCACTTAAAAGCTTCGTCAAATAATTCATAAATTGTGTTAATTATAAATTTAATTTGTTACGAAACTCGCACGTTTCGAATTTCTTTACAAAATTCGCTCTTAACTTAAAAACAAATAAAATTTTCAGTAAATTCTACGAAAATTATTTAAATAGGATAGACTCTACATACTTAACAGTCAAGGTAGGGAATGAGTTAGAGTAGGGAGGAAAAATTATGTCGGGTGAAGCACTATTATTTGTTAGAAAAGCTTCGGGATTGAGAAGAGCAATTACACCGTGGCAAGCTCTGCTTTTCTGCGCTCCTAGCCTTGCACCATGGCACTACTATGTTATGGCACATATGCCGTACTGGTATCCCGGAATAATGCTACCAACTGTCTATTTCATAGGTGGATTGCTGGTTCTAATAGAATGTATCAGCATGTCACTAATATATGTAGCAATGCCAAGATCCGGGTCAATCTATGTTCCACTGTCAAGAGCTGTTTCACCTATGCTCGGTATAATGGAAGCCACTCGATCTTTTGTAACAAATCCGATATTTAGAGGAGCCACAGCTTTCATGGCAGCAGGACAACTTATTAACGTCTTCGCAATTACTGGCTTAGTAACACAGAATGAAGCGCTTGCAAATGCCGCGACAGCAGCTGCAGCAAATATATGGTTATTATTCGCCATTGCACTTATCTTTCAGATTATAGGAACTTTAGTTGATGGTTTAGGTCCTGGGATACTTGGTTGGTGGCAGTTTATTTGGGGTGCAGGTGTGTTCATAGGTTGGGCGTTCGTAGTGGGTTCTTACCTCTCCGTGCCTGCTGGAGGTCTTCAAGCTAGGTGGGATGCAACATTTGGTCCAGGAGCTTACGATGAAATAATGACATTGTCAGCTGACCTTGAAATGGCGCCTTTAACGTGGGAAGCTTCTTTGTCCGCGTTTTTACTACCAGTTTCCAGTACGTTTCCATATGTTATCATGCCAGTGACTGGTGAAGTCCAAGAGCCATCTAAAAGTATACCGTTAAGTATGGCTGGTGGCGCAGTTATTATCCTATTTGTGAACACGGTGATTACTTGGGCTTACACCTCGGCTTACGGTGAATTTGCAATCAGATACATCTACTGTGTCTATAACAAAGCGGATCAGTTCAAAATCAATAGAGCATTACCAATAGACTTAGCAACTCTGGCAGCAGCTGTAGCGCCAAACTCCGCTATCGCAGGGATTTCCAGCTTTGCGCCACAACCTGGAAACTTCGCTGACATGACATTAAACTGTGCATTTACATCTAGGCCATTGTTCGCACTTGCAATTGACAGGATGGGCCCTGAGATATTTACTAAGGTTCATCCAAAATGGCACAGCCCGTACTTTGGATCGATTTACTGGTTCGTATTGTCAGTTGTTACAGCGTTCCTCGCAGCTATAGGTTACAATGTGTCTATAATTTTCGGTATTGGCTGGGTTTACATGTTTGCGCGATTAATGCAGCACTGGTCTGAAATAGAGTTACCAATACGAAGACCTGAAATCTGGGAACGTGGCTTAAAGATAACAGTTGCAGGATTCCCATTAATGACTATTCTAGGTTCTATTAGTGCTACGATTGCTCTCTACGTATTGACAACAAGTACATCAGCTGTACTAGGAGGACTGATGATTGCAGTAGTGTACTTTATTGGTGCGATATGGTTTGGCTACTATGGATGGCGTAACCTTAAGAAAGGCATACCTCCAGCGAGGATCTATGGAGAAGTGCCGCCCGAGTGAACAAAATACTATAAATTCTACTAATCTTTTTATTCTATCTTAGTTTTAATACTCCAATTCCACCATATTTTTTAATAGGGATAGAAATTCTGTTATCTGTAAAGAGGTGAACTTTTAATGACTCCACGTGAGAGATTCCTTGCAGCGGTAGAATTTGAGGAACCTGATAGAGTTCCTATAGATTGTTGGATTACCCCTCAAGCATATGAGAGTGTGAAAAAATATCTCGGACTGAAAGAAGAGGAGAATATAGAGTGGGGGATCATGTATAGTTTCAAGGTTTCTGAAGCTTTTCTTAAACGTCTTCACATAGATTTTCGCAGGGTATATGCAAAGCCTGCAAAGGGGTATCCGAAGGTCTATCCTGATGGCACCATTGAGGACGAGTTAGGGATACGATACAAGTGGGTTCAATATTATTGGGAACCTATTGATCACCCTCTTCGAAGAGTTAAGGATGTAGACGAAGTGGAAGAGATTCCGTGGCCTGACCCAGAGGAAAGACCCGAGAAGTGGGAAGGTCTTGAAAAAGAAGCTAAGGAATTATATGAAAAGACGGATTATGTAATCGTGGGGATGCCTCCAGGCCCGTGGGCTGTCACGGACTGCGCACATTATATGCGTGGTTTTAATAATTTCCTTAAAGATTTAATATTAAATCCAAAGCTTGCCTGCGCTTATATGGATAAGATTACAGAATTAGCTGTTAAGTTGAATGATATAATGTTGGATCTTATCGGTGACTATGTTCAAGTGCATCTTTCGGGAGATGATCTTGGTCACCAACGCGGGCTTTTCTTTTCTCCTGAGATTTATAGAAAATACATTAAGCCTCGTCACAAGAAAGTGATCTCAGGGATAAAGAAACATGGAGACATAAAGGTGCTATTTCACTGCGATGGAGCAATAAGACCTCTTATAAAAGATCTTATTGAAATTGGTGTCGATATACTTAACCCGGTGCAGCCAAATCTCCCAGGGATGGATCCAAAGTCTTTGAAAGAGGAATTTCACGGGAAATTGTGCTTCCATGGAGGAGTAGATTTGCAGAATGTTATGTCATCCAAGGGAACTTTAGAAGATGTGGAAAATGAAGTAAAGGAAAGAATCGCTGCGCTAGCGCCAGGTGGTGGTTATATTTTCTCAGGTGGCCACAACATTCAGCCAGATTCTTCTCCCGAGAAAATACTTTTGCTTTATGATTGTGCTGTCAAGTATGGGCAATATCCCATAAGAATTTCGTAGGTGATGCCAATGGAGATTTTAGAGGAGTTAAAAAATGCCATAATAAATTTTGAAGCGGAAAAAGCTAAGAAAATTGCAGAAGAGGTCATAAAGAAGGGTATAGATCCAAACCTTGCAATTAGAAAAAGTGTAATTGAAGCTGCAAACATAGTAGGGGAAAAGTTTGAAAAGGGAGAAATATTTCTAGCTGAACTGATAATTGTAGGTGACATCCTTAAAGGTGTTTCAAATATATTCAGAGAAGCCATAAAGCAGAAGATGGAGAACAAGGCGAGTTACTTGGGACGTGTAGTTCTTGCAACTGTTGAAGGAGATATTCATGACATAGGAAAGAACCTCGTCGGAGCTTTCATGGAAGCGGAAGGCTTTGAAGTAATTGATTTAGGGGCTGATGTTCCCACAGAGAAAATTATTGAAAAAGTTAAGGAACTAAAGCCGGATATTTTAGGGTTGTCAGCGCTTTTAAGTACCACAATGCCGAAACAACAAGAGGTTATCAAAGAATTAGAAAAGGCTGGGCTACGTGACACTGTTAGGGTTATTGTCGGTGGTGCTCCTACAACAGAAGAGTGGGCAAGAACTATTGGAGCTGATGGCTGGGCGCATGATGCTCCAGGAGCAGCCAAAAAAGCGAAAGAACTACTTCAGCTGTCGTGAATTCCCTTTTTATTCTAATTTTGATATTAACGTTAACATAAGACAAGTTGATTGTAACAATTTGAAAATTGAAGGATTCCAAGATGTACCATCACCGTTTCGAAGCAAATTACATTTTTAGTGTGAAATTTTCATCAAATAACTGGATTTTAGAAGAGAGTTTTAAATTTGCTTTTAAGTCTTGATTAAAAATTATATTATTTTTACAACTTTACAAAAGCAAAATTTATTAAAGATGGAGAAAAATACAGCTAGAAAGTTTCAATTCGCCCATGAAAATATCGAGATGACGAAATAATGATCGCTGATGAAATTTTACTTATGACGCCCGGCCCTACCGAGGTGTCTATTCGTGTTTTAAAAGCTATGATGAGACCTGCAATACATCATTATGATTCCGATTTTGTAGAAGTTTTTGATGAAACTACTCAACTCCTTAAACGAATTTTTCAAACGAAAAATAATGTTGTTATGTTATGTGGAACTGGAAGAACCGGTATGGAGGCTTCAATTCTAAGTCTGATTGAACCCGGGGATAAGGTTCTAAATATTGTTTCTGGTGTTTTTAGTGGATGGTTTAAGAGTATGTGTGAAATTTACGGTGCTCAATCTATAAACTTAGAGTTCGAATGGGGAAAGCCCATAGATTTAGAGAAGGTAAAAGAAGTTTTAGAGAACGAAGATGTAAAGATTCTTACAGCTGTTCATAACGAGACGTCTACTGGCGCAGTTAATCCCATTAAGGAATTAGGTAAGTTGGCTAAAGAATATGGGGCTCTTTTTGTTGTTGATGCTATATCTTCGCTTGGTGGAATCGAGGTTAAGGTTGATGAGTGGAACATTGATATTTGCATTTCTTCTTCTCAAAAGTGTTTAGGTGGATTATACGGTCTCTCAATTCTATCTATTAGTGATGCTGCTTGGGAAACTATGAAGAATAGAAAGGTTAAGCCTAGAAGCTATGCTTATGACTTGCTTAAATGGAAGATACGTTGGATCCCTAAGGAAGAAGGCGGACTACTAGTTATGGGTAGAAGAAGCTACCCACTTCCACCCCCAACCCATTTAGTTTACGCACTTAATGAAGCTTGCAAAATAATATTGGAAGAAGGCTTAGATACAAGATTTAAACGTCACCAGACAATCGCCTACGCAACAAGGGAAAGTGTAAAATCGATGGGATTAGAGATTTTTCCGGATGAGGAAATAGCTTCAAGCACTGTAACCGTTATAAATGTTCCTAAAGGTGTAAGTGACTCCGACATTGTGGATAGAATGTTAAAGGAACATAAAATTATGATTGCAAAGGGACTACGTAAACTTAAAGGTAAAGTGATAAGGATAGGGCACATGGCCAATACAGCTGACCAAAATCACATAATACCAACTTTAGCTGCACTAGAAGATGTACTTTATAAATTCAAGGTCATCCCGGAAACGGGGATTGCAGTAGAAACGGCTCTAAGTATAATTAGAAAATCTGGGATTAAAAACTAAGAAACTGATCACCGGTTTTCAATATAAAAAAGAAAATTAAAAAAACTTAGGTCTTGAATTTTAATCAATAAAAAAGGTTTTTTGTGAAAATTACTATGAGCATAGCGGAACGGATTGGTTTTAGATTGAAATAAGGCAACATCTTAACAATTATTATTTCACTTATCCTTTAATTCTTTCTAGCAAGTTATTTTAAGATTGGGTTTTAATTTAAAAACTAGAATACGCTTTAAAATTATGTTAAAGGGCAAGAATATTAATATTAGATTGAAAAATTTTCATTCAAATATAGTTAACAGTTATATTATCTAAAGTTAAAGTTATTCTTACCTATAAAAGTGGATTTAATTGACTTTATGGAGAGTGGACTGATGTACGGTTGGATGGGAAAAATACTTTATGTAGATTTATCAAAGGAAAAGATATGGACTGAAGCTCTGAAAGAGGAATACTGTAAGCTTTTTCTTGGAGCAAGAGGCATCAATGCTAAACTACTTTGGGACCTAGTTAGACATGGAATAGATCCTTTAAGTCCAGAGAACGTTTTAATTTTTGGCGCAGGAACATTAACGGGTACTTTAGCCCCATCTAGTGGCAGAACAACAATTACCTTCAAGAGCCCAGTTACGAACCTTTACTGCAAAAGTAGTGTAGGCGGACAAATAGGTACCAGAATAAAGGCGGCTGGGTATGACCACATTGTCATCTTGGGAAAGGCTAAGAAACCTGTTTATATTTGGATAGATAACGAGAACGTAGAAATAAGAGATGCATCCCATCTATGGGGTAAGAAGGTGGGGGAAACCCAGGAAATAATTAGAGAAGAGTTGGGAGATAAGAATATCGGCGTTGCCTCTATCGGTCCAGCAGGGGAAAACTTAGTTTACTTTGCTACAATTATGGTTTCACCACACAACGCTGCTGCAAGGGGGGCTGGAGGAGCTGTAATGGCCTCAAAGAACCTCAAGGCAATTGCTATAAGAGGGACACACAAGGTTGAACTAAAAGAACCAGAAAAATT
>CAYYZD010000070.1:6244-8245 GCA_964476035.1 uncultured archaeon | reverse complement strand
AGGCTGGAGTAAAAATATATGAACGTGTTCTTGCATTACGTCTTTTGACAAGTGATAATAATATTTCTGGAATTCTTTGTTTCGACATGAATGCTAAGAGATTTTTGGTATTCCGAGCTAAGGCTGTTATTCTTGCAACTGGAGGCGCGGGGAGAATATATTCATTAACGACTAATCCTGGTGGTATCACTGGAGATGGTATTGCAATGGCATATGAAGCGGGAGCTGAGCTTATTGATATGGAAATGGTTCAATTTATACCAACCCTATGTATAACTCCTTCACTACGTGGAATACATATACCAACAGGGTTATTTGCATATGGAGCTCGTTTACTCAACCGTTTGAACGAACCTTTTATGTTTCGTTACGATCCAGTAAGAGGAGATAAAACAACAAGGGATTTGCAGTCACGAGCTATATGTATAGAGGTGAAATCAAATAGGGGGGTAAATGGAGGTGTTTATATGGATTTATCGAATATAAGTCCGCAAGGTATAGAGGCATATAAAGACGTCTTTGACATGATTTTTAAGCGTAATGTAGATTTAAGTAAGATAGTAGTTTCACCAGCTGCTCATTTCTTTATGGGAGGAATTAAGATCAACAAAAAGTGCGAAACTAATATTAACGGATTATTTGCAGTAGGTGAAGTTACAGGGGGGATGCATGGCGCTAATCGATTAGGGGGGAACGCATTAACTGAAACCCAGGTTTTTGGAGCAAGAGCTGGGTACTTTGCAGCAAAAAAGGCAATCTTTTCTAATTTTAATGAATTGGACCATCAGCAAGTACAGGATACAATTGAAGATATTCTAGGCTTTTTTGCGGACAAAAGTGAGACTTTAAAGCTATCGACGATCCACAATAACTTAAGACAAGTCATGTCCAGTTATGTCGGCGTTATAAGGGAAGAAAAGAATTTGAAAATTGCACAGAAAGAATTGGATTGCCTATCCAAGGAAATGCTCAATGTTAAAATTAGAGATCTTCCTAATATAGTGAATATAATTGAAACTAAAAATATGTTAACGGTTGCTAAAATTATTACAAAATCTGCATTACTAAGGAAAGAAAGCAGAGGTGCTCATTTTAGAGAAGATTTCCCAGAACAGGATGACAAACATTGGTTATGTAACATCGTTATAAAACTAAACAGTTATAAAATTCTTAGAAGAAACTCGAGAATCTGGTAAACATTAAAACAGAACCATTGGAAAACAAATTTTCAAGCATTATAAAGAAAATGAATTTAATAACAATTTAAAAATGGTTAAGATGGTATTTTAGAGGCTGTGAATTTCTGGAACGCTACAATAGCGGTGCCTATTATAAAGCCTATAATTGTGTACTGCATCTGAGGGTATAGAAGAAAAGTTGCTGCCACAGCTAGTATAGCTCTCTCAACAATGTTCATTCTTCGGAACATATATCCTCCAATAGCAATGGCAAAGAATATGAGAGACAATGTTAAGGCGCCAATAGGGTATACTATTGTGAACCATGGATGTAATTTTAAGCCAGGTTCAACTAGCAACAACCCGTAACCATTTGGATGAAGGATCATTGTGAATGGTATTAGAAGGCAGATGAGGGCATATCTGTACATGTATAGCATGGTTTTCATCGGGCTTCCACCTGTTATTGCAGCTGCTGTGAAAGCGGACATTGAAACGGGTGGAGAAAGTTCAGCCATGACAGCGTAGTAAAAGCAGAACATATGTGCTACATACGCCGGAACCCCCATCATTACAAATGCTGGAACTATTATAACTGCACCTACTAGATATGTTGCAGTGATCGGAACTGCTAATCCAACTATATTTAGAACTATGGCTGCCATGATTGCCGCTATTGTCAGGTTGCCTCGTGAAATCTCAAGAAACATCATTGCAAATTTCATGCTTATTCCAGTTACTGTTAATGCAGCAACCATCATACCAGCAGCTACACATGCGGGTGTTATCATGCACATTGCATGCGCACCATCTCTTAATCCTT
>CAYYZD010000070.1:0-6234 GCA_964476035.1 uncultured archaeon | reverse complement strand
GAGAATTTTCTTGGGAGTTAATCTGGTATCCCTTGCGAAATAGCTGACAACGATGGTAAGAAGAATCGTTAGTATTGCAGAAAACGCTACACTAAAGCCCATAAGAAGAAAAATAATTATGACAAATAACGATAGAAAATGGAACCAGTACCTCTTCACAATTTTGCGGAGATCATACTTACTTTTCACTTCTTTTAATTTCATAGTTTTGTAATCAATTGAACACATTATAAAAATCGGAATAAAATATAATATTGTTGGAATCGTAGCCCATATAAGCACCTCGAGAAACCCAACTCTAAGTATCTCCATGATTATAAAAGCGGCTGCCCCCATAATGGGCGGTGAGAGAACAGCGCCAACAGAGCCAGCAGATATCAATCCCCCTCCAACATCCGGGTCGTAACCTGCCTCCTTTAGTAAGGGCCAACAAATGTTTGTAAGGGTTCCTGTTGTGGCCGCTGCGCTACCTGATGGCCCTCCAACTAATGCTGAAGCTAGGGTTACAGCGTGGCCAGGTTTAGCTCTTTTACCTAAAATTGAAAAGGAAAACTGTGTGAAGAAATCTCCGGCTTTTGATAATTCTAGGAGTGCTCCCCATATGGTAAAGAGAATTACAAAATCAACACAAACACCAGTAGGTATGCCAAATATTCCTTCAAGCGTAATATATTGGATTCCTATTATTCTTTCCCAGTTATATCCTGTGTGTGTCCAGGGAGAAGGTAACCATGGTCCTAAAAACATAAAAAGGATGGATACGATGGCAATCAGAGGCATCCAAAATCCTGTCGTAATCCATGCTGCTACCAACGTAGCGATTATAAGCATTGTTCCACATACGATGTCGATTATATTGGGAGCTGGAGCACGGTATATAAAGTTTTTGAAATCGTAGTAAATCCATATTATAGGAATTGCAGACATAAAAATTAAGGCTAACCTTAATATATAATCGGCCTGCCTATATTTCTTAATTATAGGATACTCTAGAAACGTGAGCGAAAATACTAACATTACGTGGGTTGCTCTGTACAGCATTGTCTGAATTGGGATAATGGAACCGTAAATCGAATAAAGAGAAGTTATGATGGCTACTACATAAGCAAGTGTACCCACAATGTCTTTTTTCTCATCCAAAGGTATCAAAGGTATCACCCCTAAAGCCCCTAAGGAAATATAATTATGAAACTACTAAAAATATACTAAAAAATACTAAAAATAAAAAAATAATTATAAGGGATAAGGAATTTTCGATCTTTGATGGCAATGTTAGTCCATAGGTTTAGTTCAAAGGCGCCAAGATCTAATTGGAGATGAGACGTGGCCGTTATCGTCACTGCAGACTCTGGCCATACACCCTTCTCCTGATAGTATTGTACAGCCGCCGGGTGCCATCTACCGTATTTTATGGTCCATTTTGGACACCATGAACTTGTATTCCACCATTCTGGAACTGCCGAATGGGATGCTTTTATTTCATCAATGTGTTCATCCCAAGCCTTTATTATTTTATAAACGATATCTTCACTAACGAGTTTGCTATTTACAACCATGAAACACCAATAACCTAATGTTGGAATCTCTTCTTCAACTCCCGGGTATATCCCTGGTTTGAATACCGCAGGAACATATCCTGGGTATTTGGTGAGCATTTCGTTTCTAATTTCTTCGGGAATGGGTATAAGCTTGATACTCGCTTTTGAAGCTAGTTCAAGGACAGCCGCCGTGGGTGGGCCAGCATTAAATATAAAAGCATCAATCTTACCATCAAGTAATGCCTCAGCAGATTTGCGTGCACCTAAATGCTCTACAGCAGCAAAATCTTCCTCGGGAGTAATATTTGCACATGCCAAAATTCTTCTGATCATCAGTTCTGTTTGGCTTCCAGGAGCTCCTATTGATACTCTTTTCCCCTTTAAATCATAAATCGTATTTATATCTTTTTCTTTGAGTGTTACGATATGAGTTTGGCTTGGATATTGCGGAGCTAAACATAATATATATGCTTCCTCGGGTACCGTGCCAAATTGTTCGGCAAATCCTATATTATTAAAACATTCATAAGTTGTGTCACCGGTAAACCAGGCAAGAGCAACTTTTTCTTCCTGCATCAACTTTAAATTATCTATCGATGCTGCAGTGACTTCGGCTGCAGCCTCAACACCAGGAACATATTTGGATATTACTGCCGCTTGAGCGCTTCCTATGACGTACCATGTTCCTCCGGTTCCACCAGTGGCAATAGCGACAGCAACAGCTTTTCTTGGTGCAAGGTATAACCATGTTAACGTCCCTGCGATTATGATTACTATAATTACGATGCCAATGATTAATGCTTTCTTTCCTTTCCAATTCTTTGATGCTTTCATTCTTCCTTACTCCCCTAGTTCCCTCTTTTTACCAGATTGTACATTTCACTGGAAAAGAGATTCCTCGTAAGTTTTATATAAATTTTTTGGTACATTTTAAATCCATAATGTTCATGTATAATTGTTTCCTAAAAATCGTCTTTAAAGGGTATTTAAAATAAAAACCGTATAAGAGATATTATTCAAGAGTTTAAAAACCGGAATATAGTTTGTAGGTGAATTTAAAAATGGCTATAACGGAAAAAATTGCTAATTTTATAGTAAAGCTTTCGTATAGCGATCTACCTAGAAACGTGATTAAAAAAGCAAAATTACATGTGCTTGACTATATAGGTGTTGCGATAGATGGTTCGAGGTCGACGATTGGTAAATATGTTGTTAAGACTCTAGAAAAACTTGGAGGAGTACAGGAAGCTACAATAATTTGTGGGAAAAAAGTGCCTAGCCTAAATGCGGCTTTTGTTAATAGTATATTAGGTCATATAAATGATTTTGATGATGGACATCGATTTGCTTATGGGCATCCTGGAGTTGTAGTGATTCCTCCATGTTTGGCTTTGGCTGAGAGAGAACAAGCCTCAGGAAAAGATGTCATTGTTGCAACAGTTGCGGGGTATGAGGTTTTTGCTAAACTGGGACAAGCATTGAATCCTTCTCATTTAAATAGGGGTTTTCATACTACAGGGACTTGCGGAGTTTTTGCTGCTGCCGCTGCTTCAGCAAAAATTCTTGGTTTAGACAGAAAGAAAATAATAAATGCTTTAGGAATTGCTGGAACACAAGCAGCAGGTCTTATGGAAGTCTTTCATGGTGAATCTATGGTTAAACCTTTACAACCTGGGCGCGCTTCGCAGAGTGGTGTTTTAGCTGTGCTCTTATCGGAAATACCAGCCCCCGATACTATAATAGAGGGACAATTCGGTTTTGCTAGAGCATATTCGGATAGTTACGATCTTAACGTGTTCAATAAGAATTTAGGAGCTAATTTTGAGATTTTAAGATGCTATTTTAAGCTTTACTCTTGTTGCAGACATATTCACCCCACGATAGATGCTGTTATGTACTTAGTCAGGAAGTATGAAGTCACCCCAGAGGATATTGAGAGAATTATTGTTAGGACTTACTCTACTGCAGCAGAACTTACGGGCTTCGACTACAAACCAAAGACTATATCAACAGCAAAATTTAGTCTTCCTTTCTGTGTAGCAACGAGTATAATTAAGGGTAATTTGGATCCGTCTGTATTTACAGAAGAGAATATAAATGATCCGTATATTCTTAGTCTAGCTAAAAGAGTTAGAGTGGAAGTAGATAAGGAGCTGGATAGTCAAGTACCGTTAAAGAGGGGAAGTGTGGTTAAAATTTATAAGAAAGATGGGACTGTTCTTGAACATAGGGTAGAAAATCCCGCAGGTGAGCCAGAAAATCCCGTTAGTGATAAAGTTTTGCTAGATAAGTTTATGAGAAACACAAGCAATATATTATCAGAAGAAGGTGCTAAAAAAGTAGCTTCATTGGTAATGAGTTTGGAGGAAATAAGCGATATAAGTGAGTTAATGAAATTATTAAGTTCCTACGGATAGAAATCACGTAATTTCGATAAAATTTTACAAATTTTAAAAGAGAAGAGTTATTACACTAATGTTACATTCTAAAGATAGTAAGTGGCAATTTTATATTAATTTCTGAAGAACTGGGCAACTATGCTTTGATATAAAGGTAAAGTTAATAAGCATCACCTAGGGATTACAATACTAATGCATAGCACGCTAATAAATTTTACAGGAAGCTGAGGTGAAACGGTTTGCATTGGATATTACTTTCTTTACTTGCGATGATCCTGTTCGGGTTGGAGCTTAGTATATCAAAAATCGCAACAAATTATATTTCTCCTGAAAATGTCGCCTTATGGAGGACTTTAACTGCCACCGTAACTATAGGTATTTACATGTTAACTTCAAGAAGATCGGTTACCATTTCTAAATTTTCATGTTACGCTTTTATAGCAGGAGTTTTATTGGGAATGGCTTTCATTTTCATGTTTAAAGCTTATTCAGTCGGTCCAGTATCTGTCATCGTTCCGATCATCTCCCTGAACCTCATTATTCCAGTGACTTTTGGAACGCTAGTTCTACACGAGCAAGTAACTCCATCAAAGGTGATTGGCATAATACTTGCGTGTATAGCCATATTCCTTTTAAGCAGATAGAACCTTTATCATTCTATTCCAACCTTTTACTATTCTTCTATTATATGTAAGAATCACGATAGTTAGCAAAAACGTGTAGATACGCAAAAGAACATTGAGGTTTTGCTAAAACGTTAGGTCAGAGTTGCCAACGTCTTTTAGCCAGTCCGATATTAATTTATATTTTTCATCGGGAAACCTGTAGCATATTCTAAAGTGGTGACGGGCAAAAGAGCTAATTAATGAGTCTTTACGGCTTTTTGGGTCAGCTTTCAGGACGTCATTCCAAGAAAAGAGGGACGCGTTCTGCAACACTTTTTCAAGAACCGTTGGAATATAGAATACTCCAGTATGAGAAAATCCAAACATTATTTCAGGTTCCAAACTAATTATATAATGAACTTCAAGTTCTCCCAATGCTAAATACCTCAAAATTTAAAGAGAAACATAGAAATAATTAAATTTTTCTTAACAATTTTTAAAATCTTGAGGAAGCAATATAGGCAACATTTCATTTAATTCCTTATTTTCCTCGCTTAAAATTTAAGTTTATCTCCGAAAGATAATGAATATGCCACCCTGATCCAGTTTTTACCTGCTAGCATCCACAAATATCCATACCTGCCAACAACTTAAACAATTAAATCCTAGAACATTGGAAATATTGTCCAGTGCAACTGACGAAGGCCTAGAAGTATTACGGCGGTGTTATGAAGAAAGGGTATTAGGCGAAATTTAAGACTACAGAAGGCAATAAGCTAGTTCTAATATTGATTGAAACTTCACTGACTTATTTTCCTTTGAAAAACTTATAGCTACTTTGCCTAAATATTACTTTGGTGGCTAGCTTGGGTGAAGAAAGGATTATAGATGAAAAGGGGAATTTTTAGTTGTTACCTTACTTCAAGCTCCATTTAAGACTCCCAGACAAGACACTAGAAGCCTTGTTAAGCCTTTGGTGGAAGTGGATCGTGGATTATATTAGGGTGGGCCATATAGGTAAAAACTTCACTTTTGACATCAAGGAGTTGAAAAAAGAATTACGGAAAGAAATAAAAAATTGGAAGAAATAATGAAAGAAAATAAATAAAACCACCCCCGTTTTTGAATAGTTTTACTGTTATACTTTTGCCTATTTTTTGTTTAAACATTTCCTCTAGACCGTTTTTAACTCTGCAACTTTACAGGATTTTATTTGACTGCCATGGATGGAAGAACTAGAGGGATCTTAATTACCTCAAGTATACTAAAAACTTCTTCTTCCTTAAAATGCCATAGCTTTTAATACATTGATATTCACGAATTAAGATGTTGTACATTTTATATAGTGAAATCACCTATACTTTCATTGGATATTCGTAGTACACTATTATTCTATAGTGGTAGATGCTCAATTGTTGATACTGATAGTCCATTAGAGTAGGTACTTACTGTGGGTACTAAGGTTTCTACTAGTGCTTCTCATTATAACCTCTAATTGCATTGTATTATAATGATTAATTTGCTTTAATTTCTCAGGGCATGATATCCTCCTTGCATATGACATCTTTATTTGATTCTACATTCAATTATACATTTTGTTGAAGTTTAAATTGAATTAGTTAGGAAGTTAACAACTTTTGTTTAATTACATTATTTAAGTTTCATTAAATTTTGTTAGATTGATTAATAGTG
>CAYYZD010000069.1:0-8315 GCA_964476035.1 uncultured archaeon | reverse complement strand
TCAAGGGCACCGATGTAACCAAGGAGGCATCAGAAATGATACTTGCGGACGATAACTTTGCTACAATAGTAGCTGCCGTTGAAGAAGGTAGAGGCATCTACGATAATATCAAGAAATACTTGATGTATCTCCTCTCTTGTAATGTGGGAGAAATATTACTTATGTTTGTAGCAAGCCTACTCGGATTACCCCTTCCATTACTTGCAATACATATTTTGCTCATTAACCTGACAACTGATGGACTACCAGCTATAGCTTTAAGCATAGATCCCCCCGATCCAGATATAATGAAAAGATCTCCACGAGACCCAAGGGAAAGCGTATTTACACCGAGAATAAAAGGAATAATTGGCCTCGGTGGATCACTAATGGCTATCATAGGTATTCCCCTTTTTGCTTGGACATATTTTAGAACATCTAACCTACTTTATGTTCAAACCCTGATCTTCTTTTGGATGACCCTATTTGA
This sequence comes from uncultured archaeon, assembly GCA_964476035.1. Lineage (GTDB taxonomy): Archaea > Asgardarchaeota > Baldrarchaeia > Baldrarchaeales > DXJG01 > DXJG01. The sequence continues at coordinate 7,846 of CAYYZD010000069.1, read as the reverse complement.
AATGTTTAGGGCATTTCCATGCAGATCGGAGAGGAAAACAAGCTTCGAATTAGGATTCACAACAAACAAATACCTACTCTACGGTATATTCTCATCAATACTCATAACACTACTAATAATTTATATACCAGCGCTACAACCACTATTTAAAACAACCCCACTAAAACCCACAGATCTACTAATAGCCGCGTTCCTAGGCATCACCAGTTTGATTGTAATAGATTTAGGAAAAACAATGGCAAACAGGGGATGGCTTCAATTCTCACCAAAATAATATATTTATATATCTTTTCTTTACTTTAAAGAGGGAGATAAAAATGCAAGAATTTTTAGATTTTCTTAGAAATCTATGGAATTACATAGCTACAACCACAGGTTACATGGCTCTAGGAATCAGAGTCACAATAATAGTAGTTATTACGGTAATTGTTGAAAGAGTTGTCACAAGATATATGCGAAGATTGGGGCAGCGTTTGGAATTTGGCCCTGATATAACAAATGGGCTTGTTGTTATTTCTAGATTCTTCGTTCTTCTAGGCGGTATAGTAGCTTTAATGGAAATCGGCGGCCTGCCTTCTGACTGGTTTGTTGCATTCAGTGCTCTGGGAGGAGCAGCTATAGGTTTTGCTTCAACGAGAACCATAGGCAATTTCATTGCGGGACTATACATTCTAGCCAGTAGACCTTTCCATGTAAATGACTATGTTATTATCAAGGGTATGGAGGGTATAGTGAAAGAAATAACCATAAACTACACTAAAATATTAACAGCAGACTATAAGATAGTTTTAATCTCGAACCAAGAAGTCCTAGGTGCAAATATCATACGATTTTCTCCAAAAAAGGGTGAATATTGCTATACTATGGAAGCTTCCTTTGATCATTCCTTAACAAAAGAAGAGTTAGAGAAAATCTTTGATAAAGTTATAGAACAGTTTAGCGAAAAAACGCTCAAAAAACCACAATACGCAATGATCCGCCTAAATAGATTAGAAAGAGTATACAGATTCTATCTTTACTTTAAAAACCCAGAAGACCTTTTTACTGTGCCGCCTAAATTTTTAGCAGAAATAACCAAAGCATGGGATCAAGCTAAAACTCAAAATAAATAATCTCATGAATTAATCATTGAATTACAAGTAAATCCGCCCTACTACTTTTATTCAATCTGTGTAAAAGAAATACAGCTGCAACAGCCAGAAAAGATACAATTAGCCCTATTAAACCTCCCTCCGGGCCAAATGTGCCTCCTGTTAACCAAACTGTCCCCTCAGATTTTGTAATCAATATTCCCTTTACCTCATTACCACTAATCGGAAAACCATAAATGAAACCTTCAAAATAGTTCCAAGCAAAATGTATCCCTATCGGTAAATACAATGTCTGTGTTCTAAGGTAGCATATCGCAAGAAGAACCCCTATAACGCTTATTACAATTATAGCAAGAAAGTTCACATTGGGATTAAAAATGTGCATCAAGCCAAAAATAATAGAGGAAAGAAGAATAGATTGATTTTCACTTAGCGATAGGAGAGCATTTTGAAAAAGGTATCCTCGGAAGACCAACTCCTCCATAAGGGCAACGGATAAAGATGTTAATAACCCATAAACTAAATAACTTATATGAATTTCACTATTAGCTTCAACATAAATTAGTTTTAAATGATATTCTATCAAAAAGACAACAGTTATCATAAATATCCCAATAAGAGTTCCTAAAACAAAATTTAACACCTCCCCTTCACGTATTCTTAATCCCAAATCCCATACAGATTTATGTTCAAGAAAATTGCAAAAAACGTAACATAAAATAAGCGTATAAGCCAACGCGAAAAGCCAACAAAGAAAAGTGTATGGTTCATAGAAAAGAATATGAAAGATCGAAAACATACCAAATATCCAAACAGCCAAAAAACACAGTGCATGTACAAGCGGCCGATAACCGCGTTCTCCAACTTTCAATGGAAAACCTCCAAATATCGGCAATATCGAATATTAAGCATTTAACTTGGATAATATTATAATTAAGGTAATGCAAAATATATAAGAGGTTTTATGATGGACACTCCATTCAAGGAGCTTGCTGAACTTTGCGAGAAACTTGAAAAAACCACTAAGAGAATCACGATGGCCAACTTAATTTCCTCATTTCTTAAAGAACTTAGATCAGATGAGATTAAACCAGCGGTACGTCTAATCATTGGACGAACATTCCCTGCTTGGAGCCAAGAAACGCTGGAAATCTCTTGGAGAACAGTCATAAAAACAATAAAAGATCTAACAGGTGCAAGTAATAAAGACATATCTAGAGCATTTAGTAAAACAGGCGATCCAGGAGACATGACAAAAATATTAATGGAAAAGAGGAAAAAAGCTAAACAAACAACTCTTCTACAATTTCCTCTCACAATTCTCAACGTTTATAAATGTTTTGTCTCCATTGCTGACGCGAAAGGTTCTGGAAGTAAAAAGAAAAAGGAAAGCCTTCTATACGGGTTATTAAGTAGAGCAACGCCTTTAGAAGCAAAGTACATAGTGAAGGATATCCTAGGAGAGATGAGACACGGAGTTTCAGAAGGCCTAATGGAGGAAGCAATAGCAAAAGCTTCAGGTGCATCTCTAGAACAAGTAAAGAGAGCACATATGCTTCTGGGAGATCTCGGCGATGTTGCGTACATCGCATTAACTAAGGGAGTACAAGGTTTAAAAGAAATAAGAATGAGACTATTTCATCCAATTAAACCAATGTTAGCACAACCAGTTGAAAACGTTAAAGAAGCACTAAAAGAACACGGTGGAAAAACATCCTTTGAATATAAGTTAGATGGAGCAAGAGTCCAAATTCACATAAAAAACGGCAAAGTTGCAATATTTAGCCGTAGGTTGACAAATGTAACTCAAAGTTTACCGGATATTGTTAAACTAATTTTGGAAGAAATTAAAGTCAATGAAGCTGTTTTGGAAGGAGAAGTAATTGCCATTGGGGAGAAAAATAAACCATTACCCTTCCAACATTTAATGAGACGTTTCCACAGAGTAAAGGATATCGAAAAAATGACCAAAGAGATCCCGGTTCAACTTTATCTCTTCGATATACTTTACCTTAACGGGAAAATGTTAATAGATAAACCTTACATGGAGAGGTGGGAATATCTTAAGGAAGTACATGGCAACATTCATTTAGCACCACGAATTGTCACCAATAGTCCTGAAGAAGCGCAAAGATTTTTTGAAAAAGCTAAAATGGCTGGGCATGAAGGACTTATAGCTAAAAAATTGGATAGCAACTATACTCCAGGAATTAGGGGTAAAAAATGGCTTAAAATAAAGGGTATATTAGACACTTTAGATCTAGTCATCGTAGCTGCAGATTGGGGATATGGTCGTAGACATGAATGGCTATCAGATTACTACTTAGCAGTAAGAGATGAAAAAACAGGAGAATTTCTGGTTATAGGCAAGACGTTTAAAGGATTAACGGATGAAGAATTTAAAGAAATGACCAAACGCTTACTAGAACTAAAAATAGCAGAAACAGGAGGAACAGTTTATGTAAAACCAGAAGTAGTTGTTGAAGTTGCCTTTGATGAAATTCAGCAGTCACCAAAATACAAGTCAGGTTTTGCGCTAAGGTTTGCTCGAATAACTCGTATAAGAGAAGACAAAGGGCCTGATGAAGCAGATACCATAGAAAGAGTGCGTGAAATATACGAAAGACAGTTTAGAGGCAAGGATTCCTATCTACGTACACGCTGGTGAACATATGTAGATACTCATGCAGCTCCTGTTTAAATATTAGCCATCCAGCAGGCAGCCTTTTTCTGCTAAAATTTATATTTAATTTACACCTATCACATTTACTGTTCTTTCACTTGTTAGCATCGAGAAGAGTTTAGTGACTTTAAGCCGTCAAGTAGGTTAATTAAAATGAGCGAAGAAGAGAAAATAGAGGTATCAATCCCGTATAGAAGAGTCATGATACTTTTAATCATAGGTGTACTCTTAATACTAGTTATTTACAACCTATTTAAAAGTCTTAAAGAGTCTTTTCAAATAATCTTAGGTGTAAACATTCCGATTTATATTTTGGCAATTATAATTTCTGTTTCAGCCTTCCACATGTATATTTTCTCATGGGTCTTCCTGCTTAGAGCTCTAAATATAAAAATAAGGTTAATAGATGTACTGTCCCTTGTATGGACATCTTATTTTTTCGATGCAATGGTACCAACGGCTTCGGTCTCAGGAGAAGCTATTAGAGCCTACTTAACAACTAAAAAACACTCAGTGAAGTGGGGAGATGCGATAAGCAGTGTAGTTGCTCATAGAATAATAACAATCTTGTCTTTCGCAGCTATGACCACAATAAGTTTCACACCTCTATACTTATTATATCAATTGTCCAGAGGAGTACTTGTACTTGCTGCTATTACGATCTCTTTATCCCTAATTATTTCGATTTTCCTGTTATATCTTTCATTAAAGCCCAGAGCAATCAACACTCTTATGAAAGCTATCTTTAAAATTTCTGGCAAAATAAGTAAAAGAATAGCTAGAAAGCTGGAAGATTCGGAAGAAAAAATAGTAAAAACAGTATGTGAATTTTCTAATGGAATGAAACTACTTATAAATCACAAAAAGGTAATGTTCTTAACTCTTACTACTTCAGCACTGTGCTGGCTTGGCAATGCCCTCGCTGGCTATGTCATATTTCTCTCCCTAGGATATAATATAAGCTTCATACTAATCCTATTCATATTTACATTAACGATACTGATTAGAATGGTCCCGATATTTATTCCCGGGTCAATGGGACTCTTTGAACTAGCTACAATCGCATTATGGTCAGCCGTAGGCGTATCAGCAAGCATCGCAGCAGCAGTAGCATTACTAAATAGAAATGTATGGGCAGTTCAAGTGACAATAGGCTTAACTGCTGCAATAAGAGAACTTCGCGGATTAAGTAAATTAAATATTAAATCTCATGTTTAAATGTCCACTGGTTACGTTCAGAAATTATACTTTTAAGTAGTGGGATAGAGATGCGTTTAGGAAGTAAAAGGAAAATCTTAGCTAAATGTTTGCAGAAGTGTTTTTCGAGAGAAGTCCTAGCCCAATCAGCACAATCATGAGAAATAAACTTACTTTCAATATCTATAGTGACTTTATAATCTCTTATTTTAGCTTTGATAAGTTTTTCTGAAATCTTAAGAAAGTTGACATCTTTGTCATTTATTCTTCTCGCTCTAGCGATTCTTTTCCAGTCGATTATATGGGATAACAATTCCTCGACGTTTTCTAAAGCTACAACTGGTGTGCCAAGTAACGTTGTTTGAACAGTTTTGACCGGCATGGGTCCCTTGGCTTCGATGATGTTTAACATATTAGCCTCGACTTCAGCCTGCCTTTTATTCTGAAGCTTTAAAAGTTTTAGCAGTTGGAGGGCATTTAATGCTGCATATCCGTAAAAATGGTTGTTAAACAACCCATAAAAAACTCTTGACTTTTTAATCATTTCTTTTATTTTCGGCAACCATTCTTTCAACTCCTCTATCCTATACCTATAGTTATACCAAGGTTTTTTACCTCTTCCATGCCAACGGACATAGCAAAAGTCAGCTGTAACGTCAACAATAGGTGGTAAAAGTGGTTCATCCACAATTACGTAGGCGACATTATATTCACGTAGAATTTTAAAAACCTCTGGAATTAACCAAGATTCGTCTCTAAATTCACATGCAAACATGTAGTCACTTGGAAGAATAGAGAAAAATTTCTCTAAAATCCTTTCATTCTTTTCTGTTCTCTTAAAACCGGGAGGTAGCTGCAACAGTAAAGGACCAAGTTTTTCATTGTCGTGTAAAGGCTTCATTAAACTTACGAACCTTTCAAGATCACGTTGAACCTCAAGAGACAAATCTAATTTCTTTTTATGCGTAATTTCCCTAGGTACTTTCGCTGCAAATACAAATCCATTAGGGGCCATCCTTTGCCAGCCTTTAACTAAACTTACGGAAGGATAGCTATAGAAGGTGGAGTTAATCTCTGTTGTGTTAAAAACTGAAGTGTAGAAGCTAAACATACCTTTTTCAGAGGGGTAAAAAATGCCAACCCATTCTTTATAACTCCATCCACTAGTTCCAATACGAAAATCAACAACCAAATTCTAACCCTCAAATCCATGTTATTTATGGTAAATAACCTAATGGAAACAATAAATAGTGATAAGTATTTTCTTTAGGATTAAGCGAAATATTCAAGGCTTTCTTTTTTAATTCCCTTTAATATCTCTTTGAATTCAGTCTCAAATTCTTTATTAGGTCTTATATCGATCTTTCTGTTATTTGAAATAACAACTTCACCCAGAAAGCCTTGAGGCCCTTCAAACCGTATAATCATGGCATTATTCTTGGAAGTTTTTCCAACAAACATTTCAGGGAACTTATCAAGCAGTTTTAAAACCACAAAGCCTATCTTAGAACTTATATCCGATCTAAAGGGTTCTACCTTCTCGATTTTTTCTTTTTTTTCCTCGATTTCTGGGGAAAGAGGGTGTTTAATGGGTGTTTTAACCTTTCTTATTGGTTTTGGTTTTTCTTTCTCGATATCCACCAGCGATTTACCAAGGGTTTCCCATAATTCTATCTTCTTAATAAGGTCTTGATAAACTTCCTTAAACGAGGTGCCTATCTCTTTTTCATCTATAATTACTAGGTTATGACAGTTTTTGCCGATGATAGTATTTCCATACTTAAAACCGTATGTTTTAATAGACTGAGTGACTCTTTCAGCCATTCTACGAGACACTAAACCAACATCACGACCAATAAAAAGATACATAGTTTCTTCATCTTCATCAATGATGATAATTGTGCGATCTGGAGAAAGGTGCATTGTTGAAATCGGAATGGGATGTGCTTCGCCACCCTCTATTTCAAGCATTGCAAGGAACTTAGCCATAGAGATCACCTACAACACTATATAACAAATACCTAAACTCACATTTAAAATCTCCTAGAGCCGTAAATTCACCGTTTTAGGAAAATTTTTAAGTATTTTTATCCTTTAATACAAAGGTGCTACGTCGATGTTTTGGCGTGAATTAGTTTTTGAAGCCCTTAAAGGAGACGAAGAATACGCCAAAAAACTAAAAGAAGGATTAAAACAATTTAATCTTAAAGCAAGAGACCTAGCAAAACTATCAGAAGTCCCACTAAGCACCTTATACAAAATTCTAAGCCTTGAACATGTACCAAGAATGGACACATTTAGAAAAATAGTCAAGGCATTTCAGAAACTTGAAAAACATGAAGAAAAACCATACATAGCTATTATCGCAGCAAAATACATTTTAGAACAAATAAAAATAAAAGAAATAACAGTCAAAGACTTAACATTTAAATTAAGAGAATACCCGGCAACGGAATTAGACGAAGTACTAATTCAAGCGGTTAGAGCAGAAAAAGACGGATGCTTAGCAATCGTTTGTGCACCCATAGCATCAACAACTATTGAAAAAGTAGTTGATATACCAGTAATCTCAATGAAACCAGGTAGCGAAGTTCTGGTAGACGCGGTACACGAAGCAGCACGTAAAATCATCGGAAAATAACAACAAATTCGATTCACACATTAAATGCTTTAACTTTGTCGGCGGGAAGTCCCCTTCCGAAAGGGAGCGAGATGAAAGCCGACAACATATATATCACACGTCATATAGATGTTTTGATCACTAGGGCTGGGACAGCCCGAAGTTAAGCCCGTGCACGGTCGATGATTAAAGGAAACCCGACATCTGGCACCTCTGCCCAAGACAGCCAACAACTAGGCTCCCAATGACGGTAAG
>CAYYZD010000068.1:0-8389 GCA_964476035.1 uncultured archaeon | reverse complement strand
AATGCGATCCAATGATTGGAAGCTGGCAGCTCAGAGCAATACCTTGCAAAATCTACAAGAGTGGAACAAAATAGTAATTGGAGGGTATACCGCAAATCTTCATGCTTAAACATTAATTTCTCTAGCCTAAGCTAAGAGGCAGTTCCTTGTTCGAAATTCTTATATTTGTTCGGTTAAAAAATTAGCGTTAGAAAAGTGATTTAAAGTGAAGACTTATATAGCATCTAGAATTGTTCAAGCAGGTATTCTTATAATAATAGTTCTTGGATTCAACTTTTTTCTTTTCAGAATACTGCCAGGCGATCCGACTAGAGCAATATGCGGCGACCCAAGAGTGCCAGCTGAAACTAGGGAAACCCTGTATAAGATGTTCGGACTAGATAGACCGTTGCATGAGCAATTTTTGCTATATCTGATGAACGTATTTAGAGGTAACCTTGGTATATCTTATCAATATAAAATTTCTATAATACCACTGTTAATAGAGAGGTTAAGGAATACACTTCTCTTGCTATTGCCCGCCACCATATTATCGATAACAATAGGTATTACTATGGCAATAGTTGCTGTTAGATTTAGAGGGAAGTGGATAGATAAATTAATAACTTCTATGGCTACCTTATTATGGTCGGTTCCTTCTTTTTGGGGAGGAATGCTTATGATTTACTTTTTTGCTGTGGAGCTACGGCTCTTTCCTACAGGCGGTCTCATTAGTTTCGGTGCTACTAGTATTGAGATGGGTGACCTCTTACATCATTTAATCTTGCCGATGATAACTTATGGAGTAATATACTCTGGACAGTATGCATTAGTACTTAGGGATTCGTTAACTGATGTTCTTGCTGAAGACTTTATATTATTAGCTAAGGCCAAGGGATATACTGATTTTCAAGTGCTTAAAAAACATGCCTTCAAAAATGCCTCACTTCCGTTAATAACGCTTATAGGACTTAATCTGGGATATTTGATTTTGGGTTCAATTTCAATAGAAACGGTTTTCACCTGGCCCGGCGTAGGACGATTAGTTTACGAGGCAGTATACTTCAACGATTACTCTCTTCTACAAGGCATTTTTCTTTTTTTTAGCATTGTGATGATATCAATTATGGTTGTTGTCGATATACTGTATACATATCTTGATCCTAGAGTAAGGTTTAAACAACAGTGGGGGTAAAAATGCATGTATAGAGTTATAATGCTAAAGAGGAGACTGAAATTATGCAAGAAAAGTCTAACTCTTTTCCTCGAAGAGTTCAAAGAAAAAAAAGCAGGTCTTTTGAGCCTTGCAGTAATTGTTGTCCTTATAATAATATCCGCTTTTCCACAATTTTTTACACCTTACAATCCTCACAAAATAGTAGGTCCGTATTGGGCTCCACCTAGTCTATCTCATCCCTTGGGAACAGACGACGTAGGTAAGGACGTGTTGTCCCAAATAATTTATGGTGCTAGAACCTCCTTGATTGTAGGCTTCTTTTCAGCGCTTCTCGCATTCGCCGTGGGATTAATTGTGGGTATGTTTTCTGGTTTTTATGGTGGAATGATAGATGAAATTTTAATGAGAATAACGGAGTTTTTTCTAATAATTCCTAACTTTCCTTTGATGGTCGTTTTGGCTTTCATCCTGAAGCCCAGTCTCCAAACCATCATATTTGCTATAGCTGTCACGGTTTGGACTCAACCAGTAAGAGTTATTCGATCCGAAGTTCTGTCTCTAAAAAAGCGCCTTTACATAACACGTGCGAAAGTAATTGGAAACAGTAACCTAAGAATACTATTTAAATATATATTGCCAAGAGTTCTTCCTTTGGGTCTTGCTACAATGGTTATAGTTATGGGATGGGCTATACCTGCTGAGGCATTCCTTTCATGGATTGGGCTTGGGGATCCCACACATATAAGTTGGGGTATAATGCTTTACTACGCCTTTGGAAGAGGAAGCTTTACCGTGGGGGCTTGGTGGCATTTCATTCCACCAGGGCTCATGATTCTAATAGTAATTACAAGTTTTACCGTACTAGGACATACAATGGAAGAAGTAATAAATCCGAAGCTTCGGATAATATTTTAAAAGTTCTTCGATTTTTCAAGATAATAGAGAAAAGGGGGAATTATCTCTTTTTCTTTAACACCCATGCTCCGACACCGATTACTGTGCAGACCACAACTATTGTTATTATTAATATCCATTGCTCCATTGATAATAGAGGTTGAGGTGAAGGGGCTGTCACTTTTTCCACATATAATAATGCCTTAGGATTGACTGTACCTTCCCACTGTAGACAAGCCGGATCCCTTACAATACCCGTCCATTCAGATCGCCAAGCACTTGCAAATGCATGGTGATAAAGAACTATTTCGATAATGTTCTGTACAAAATGTTCCTGTAATTTATGTTGTATGTTTAAGTATTGTTCATAATCTGGAGCATTAAGAAGTGACTCATACAATTCATCGAAGGTTTGATTATGGTAGCCACTGCTGCTCCATCCAGCATCTATTGCTTCAGTAGTGTAAGGATACCAGCATGATATCGGGTCGAAAACAGACCAGCCCCAAAGTACCATGTCCCAATCGTATGGTGCAGAAACTACAATATTCCATACGACTGCTTCCATTGCCCTTATTTCTAAATCCATACCAGCTTCTCTAAATGTTTCTCGCATAAGCTCTGCTGCACGTAGTTCATCTGGATATCCTGAATAAACATATAATCTAAATTTAAGCGGTAGACCAGTCGCAGGGTCTTCTCTTAAACCATCATTATTTGTGTCTTTGTAACCAGCCTTCTCTAGTAAACTTGCTGCAGCCTCCGGATCAAATTTAGGCCAAATTTCTTTAGCATCGGGGTTGAACTCCGGCCAAAATGGCGGGATAGGCGACCATCCAATATCCCAAGAAGCGTGTACTGCTTTGTTGATAGTATTTTTGTCTATACACATACTTATTGCCTGTCTTACAGTAACATCATCAAGAGCGGGATGGCCATCTTTTGGTTTTGGATACTGATTTATGTAAATGCCATTATATCCGGGGGTCGGGGCCGAATATACAATAATGTTAGGGTCTTTCGTTAATTCAAGGGCTGCAGTTGATGGTAGCATGTCCGCTGCATCTATTTCTCCCGTTCTTAAAGCGGCAATCATTGCTTCGGTAGATGAAAATATCTTGATAACCAACCTGTCAATTTTAGGTCTTCCCGCAAAGAATTTGTCAAAGGCTTCGAAAATCACATAATCTCCAGGCTTGTATTCAACGAATTTGAATGGACCATTGCCTACGGGAGGAATATTGTCATAAGCCAATGCACTTTCATCAGTCAAACCTTTAGGTTCCCAAATATGTTTAGGCACTGGCACATTACAGCCAGTTAAAAAGGGGGTTTGACCGCCCATTGGATATTTGAGGTGAACTCTGAAAATTTTGTCATTTATTATTTCGATGTTATCAATTGCTTTCACAAATCTTGTCTGAGAAGTTGGATATTTTATCAGTAGTTCCCACGTAAACTTATAATCTTCAGACTTTACTGGTTCACCGTCATGCCAATAAAGATTATCTCTTAACTTGATTTCCCATGTCAAAGGATCTATTCTTTTTGCGTACTCTGCGGCCCAAGGTTCTGTATTCCATGTCTCGTTTATTAGATAAAGTGGCGTCCAGAGAACACTTCTATATATAAAATACTGATAACCGGTAAGAGGATTAAAAGTTATAGACGTAGTTGTCCCTAATTTGAAAACGACTTCTTCTTGAGTATTAGCCACTCGAATTACATTGGAACCCATGATTGCTAGCAACAAAAGATTTATTATCAGAAAAGCTTTCTTTAGACAGTTCATTTTTTCACCAATTTTATTTGTTTTATGTGAGTTATATTTCACACTCTTATTTTTTTTAAAATTTACGGTATTTAATATAAATTCAATTTGTCTATCTGACTGCGTTAAAGTTATAATTAATTTTTCAAAATCGATCGTCGCGAAAAGGTTTATAAATAATTTATTGCAATCTCTACGTTGCATGATAAATGATCCACTATTAGAAATTGATGAACTATCTGTGTATTATTTTACGAAAAAGGGAGAAAAAGTCAGAGCAGTTGATGAAGTCAGTCTGAAAATCAACCGAAATGAATCACTTGCTTTAATCGGCGAATCCGGATGCGGTAAATCAACGCTTGCATGTTCCATATTACGTCTACTCCCATTAAATGCTAAAGTGATAAAAGGGCAAATAATTTTTCAAGGGAAAATAGATTTAATCAAAGCGAAAGAGAATATTCTAAGACAGATTCGGTTTAAGAAAATTTCAATGATTTTTCAAGGCGCAATGAACATGCTTAATCCTGTTATGAAAATAGAAGATCAAATAGCAGAAGTGATTACTCTTCATGAGAACGTAGCGAAAAAAGAAGCCATACAGGAAGCTAAAAAACTGTTAGAAATGGTAGGGATTCCCTCGCACAGAGGTAAAGATTATCCGCATCAGTTGAGTGGAGGACAAAAACAGAGAGTATGTATTGCAATGGCTGTGGCACTTAAACCAGATTTAATAATAGCTGATGAACCATTCACGGCACTCGATGTAATGATACAGGCCCAGTTGATTGAATTGCTTAATAAAATACGTAAGCTCACAGGAAGCTCTTTGATATTTATAACTCATGATATCCATGTGGTTAGAGAACTCTGTGAAAAAATAGCTGTAATGTATGCTGGGAAAATAGTTGAATATGGTGATTTAAACAGTGTGGTGAAATCTCCATTACATCCTTATACTGAGGCGCTTTTAAGAGCAATTCCCACCATAGATGGCCCAATAATCAAGCCTAGATCGATACATGGATCTCCTCCAAGTCTAGCTAATCCTCCTCCTGGCTGTAGATTCCATCCTAGATGTCCCTACAGGTTTGACCATTGCTATAAAAGAATGCCTCAATTGATAAGAGTTGAGAAAGAACATTATGCAGCTTGCCATCTCCTCGCAGGAGGTAGAAACTATGCTAAACAAAGAACACCCAATTCTTCAAGTTGAAAATTTGAAAGTTTGGTTTCCAGTTAGAAGAAAAGGCGTATATTATCTATTTAAGAAAAAGGAAAAAGAATATGTTAGAGCAGTTGATGGAGTTACATTTCATATAAATGAAGGGGAAACATTTAGTATAGTCGGCGAATCTGGAGCTGGAAAAACAACATTGGGATTAGCCATAGTTGGAGTTTATAAGCCTTTTCAAGGGAAAATTCTGTTCAGAGGATTGGATATTAATAATGTTGATAAAAAAACGGCCAAGAGTTTTAGGAGAAAAATACAGATGATTTTCCAAGATCCGTTTGAATCCTTGCCTCCCCATATGACGGTTTTTGATATTATTGGAGAAGGAATTGATATCCATAACTTAGCTCATTCTCCTGAAGAAAAAATGGAGATGGTAACTGAGGCCCTAAGAAATACAGGATTAATACCGCCTAGGGATTTTTTCGATAAATATCCTCATCAGTTAAGTGGAGGACAAAGACAAAGAGTATCAATAGCTGCAACACTAGTTTTACGTCCGGAACTTATAGTAGCTGACGAGCCTGTGTCAATGATTGATGCATCGCTTCGTTGGGAAATAATTCAACTGATGATGAATTTAAAAAACAAGTACAAACTAACATATATTTTCATACTTCATAATCTAGCTCTAGCTAGATGTATATCAGACCGTATAGCAGTTATGTACCTTGGAGAAATAGTTGAGTTAGGTACTGCAAATGACGTGATAAATAAGTCAAAACATCCATATACTAAAGCACTAATATCCGTAATTCCCTCGTTGGACGAAAAAATATCCACAAGAAAAAAGATAATTCTAAAGGGGGAGATACCAAATCCGATCAATATTCCGGCTGGCTGCAGATTTCATCCTCGCTGCCCGCTTGCTTCTTCTATTTGTTCAAAAAAAAGACCAGAATTGGTAGAAGTAAAGAAGGGCCACTATGTTAGGTGCTTAAGGTATGCTTAAAGCTTTCACGCGAATTGGTTAAATTGGAGAAGCGTATGAACGAGTACAACAACGACTATCAAGTTTTGGTGACCTGCGGGGGATTTTGGTCTAGATTTTAAGCTGCTGTTCTTAGGCTTGTGAAGGAATGGAAAGGTTCGCGTGAATCCTTGCATCTGTTCATCATAATTCTGGAAAACAAGTTTGAATGTGGACTTGACATATAAAGTTAGCTTGAAGAAATGGTGTCGCTCCACAGAATTTACTAGCTGCGTGACAGTACATCCTGCAGAATTTTCCGGTAGGGAAAATACTCGCCTACAAGCAATTTAGAACTTGAATTTTGCTGTAGCCCAAACAAATCGAAATTTCTCCCTTAAAATGGAGCCTAACCATACTGTGTGAGTGCGTGATTTTAAGGTGTTTACATATTGTCCAAGTTTTCAAAGAGAGAAATCCTCGGAATGAGTAAGATTACCTATAAGTTCCAAGTAACCATACCCAAAAGAGTTAGAGAAAAAGTTCAACCTCAAAGAAGAAGACCTAATAATCTTCGTTCTAGAAAATAATAAGCTAATCATAACTAAAAGTACAGAATACTAAATCTACGATATCTCGACAAATAAAATCGAGTTTTTGAAATTTAGGGCACACACACTTTTGCTTTTTGGGCACCAGGGCACTGTTTAGCCAGCATTCTAGTATCACTTTAAAAAATTTAGAAAAAATATTTTAGCTGCCAAAGTGTGTGTGCCTTAGACATAATGGTTTACTTTACTTTCGGAATATAAGTTTCCGATATCGAGGTCTATATGTTTATTGTAAACATTTCAGTATACTGTTGGGGATAAAGTTTTATCCCAAACCCAAACTAACTCTCTCTAACTAACCGTTTAGGAAAAAGACAAGTGCTAAACAAGAAGAAGACCAAAAAACTAGTAAAAGCAAACAGTCGAAACCTTGATAAATGAAGAAGAAGCTTTATTACTTGTCAGATATTTAAGAAATGAAAAGCAAATATGGAAACCTAGAATACCCACACTTTTGTAGTGCTAAAAGGTTTAAGTAAAAAACAAAAAACAGCAAATTCAGGACACTTTTTATTTAGCAGTTCACTGACAACTACAGACTGCCGAGTAGGCGGCTGGAAAGACCAGCCGAAAAACTCGGTCAGCAAAAAGCTGGGGAAGAAGGCAATGGTCCTCACTAAAGAGGCAAAAATGTCAGCGGCACTGCCAAAGAGGCCCACCCCGCAAGAAGTTAGGGAGAAAATAGTCGAGTATAGCTGGTGGCTGCACAAGCAAGGTTATGCTGAGTCAACCATCATCAGTAGAACGAAGCTTCTGCAAAGGTTGGTTAAGCTTGGAGCAAACTTGTTCGATCCGGAATCCGTAAAGGAAAACGATAGCTAAGCAGAAAAACTGGAGTAATGGTAGGAAAGCCAATGCTGTAGATGCTTATACAAGCTTCCTAGTAATGCTGGGAATGAGTTGGGATCCACCAAGATATAAAAGGATTAGAAAATTGCCTTTCATCCCAACTGAATCTGAGCTGGGCCCGCTTATTGCAGGCTGTGGCTTCAAGACAGGCACTTTCCTGCTGCTTCTCAAGGAAACGGGTATGAGGGCTGGAGAAGCAATCAATCTAACGTGGAACGACGTCGATTTCATAGCAAAAACCGTTAGAGTAACTCCCGAAAAGGGAAGCGAGTCCCGAATATTCAAGATTTCAAACACGCTAATTGAAAGGCTAAAGGCGCTACCTAAGGATTCAGACAAGGTTTTTGGAAAAACAAAACTCAAAACCATGCATAGGATGTATGTTGACCAAAGGAAGAGAATAGCTGCTAAAACGAAAAATCCAAGGCTTCAAAGAATAACTTTTCACACTTTTAGGCATTGGAAAGCAACCATGGAATACCACAAGACAAAGGACATTTTACATGTCATGAAGTTGCTTGGACATAAAAACATTAGTAATACGCTGGTTTACACGCAGCTAGTTGACTTTGGCGAAGAAGAATACGTAACAAAGGTTGCTTGGACGTTAGAGGAAGCCTGTAAGCTTGTTGAGGCTGGTTTTGAATATGTCTGCGAAATGGAAGGAGCCAAAATATTCAGAAAACGCAAGTAGACTACGGGGGTTTAGTGAAAATAATGTTGTTGGCGCCGGGGGTGGGATTTGAACCCACGCGGGCCGCATGGCCCACAGGCTCTCAAGGCCTGCGCATTATCCGCTCTGCCACCCCGGCGTTTGCTAATAAGCTGAATGTTAATTTTGCAGATAAGTTTTCCTAGTTTGCTGGCTTGGAAGCATTACATTTAAAGCTTGCTTAATGAAACATTTAGACGTTAAAAGGGCTCAAGAGGAAGTGTCAAGAATAGTTAAGTGTAGCTATTGTGG
>CAYYZD010000067.1:0-8404 GCA_964476035.1 uncultured archaeon | reverse complement strand
GCTCAGGCATTTCAACACCTCATAAATACAAGAGAGATAGAGGCAAATACTTGTGGGATGTACAAATCCTAATAGAAGCACAACATTCATCTATTAGGGAGAATGCAAATAAACAAAGGTACTAAAGACAAAACTAAGTAGTAATAAAATCCTATAAACCTTTTCATCAAATAAGCCGATAGTAAAGTTGAATTATGTTAAAAGAAAAAAATACTGTAATTAACTCCCTCTAAAAAAAGAATATTTTTGAATAATTTACATAATTTCATCGGAAAGAACGCACACTACCAAGTGCCAAGTACTAAACCAATAACCTAATAGGTATTACAATATGCGGAATAAAAAAGTGGGTGAAAAATGAAATGTCGGTAATATTATTATCATTGTATTGTCTTTTACAGGACATCTTTCATTATCTGCAGCTGCTGGGCTATAATTTAATAGTCAGACCCTTTATGAAGTACAAAGAAATTATCATAATTAAAGATATTTTGAAAAACAAGAAACCACAAATGTGCTTAGAGTACGGAGCGGGGTATAGTACCCTGTATTTCTCTAGATACTTGGAAAAGAACGCTAAATGGATTGCTATAGAACATAACAAAAACTGGTTTAAAAAAATTAAACAATTAATTCATCAGAAAGGTAACGTCTCAATTTATTACATACCTCCAAACCACAGTTCCTTGGATACAGATCCTAATAGTAAAGATGCGTTTTTGGGTTTCGAGGAGTATGTGTTATTTCCAGAAAAGCTTAATATAAAATTTGATTTTATACTTATTGATGGAGAAGCTAGAAAACATTGTTTAGAGGTAGCTCCTAAACTCCTGAAAAAGAACGGCGTAATTGTACTGCACGATGCCAATAGGAAGGATTACCATAAATCTTTCGGAATTTACAGATTTCGAGTGTTATTCAAAGATTGGAGGAATGATTCGGGCGGCCTTTTCATAGGCAGCAACACATTAGAACCGTACAAAATTCTAAACATTCATAAACACAAATTAAATTGGAAAATACTGGAAAGCTTTTCCAAACAGGACCGGATGGTGATAACGTGGTTTAAAAAAATAAAACCTAATAATCAATCTTACTCAACCCAATAGAAACCTAGCGCCCAGCCAAAATAACCTATTTCTCTCCGGATAGTAATCGATTCGGAGGATATTGTTGGAAAGTCAACTAAAAGCGTGGAATAGAGAACTATCTTAAAAAGTTAACATAAGAGATTGGTAATATCAGATAATTCCGCCACAAAATAACAAATAAGAAGATCCTACAAAACATCATTCTTCAAGATAACAACTAACATTCAGTGTTATTTAGAAAGAAAGCAACAAACTTTAATAATTGAAAGCATTTGATTATGCTTATTTACCCTACGAATAAGTGTGGTTGAATTGGGTGTAACTCTGAAAAAAATTTTGATGTTTCGGAGGCGGTTTCTAGAATTTGTTGAAAACAGAACACAACACATCTTATATTTATCCGTAGCCATTTACACGCTAGTCTTCTCATACCTCACTATCATTAAGTACTTCGCATTCGAAACCTACGCTGGTGATCTGGGCATATTTGAACAAAGCCTCTGGTCCACACTTAAGTACGGACTCTTCTTTTACAACACACCAGAATTGGGAGTTCATTTTAGAATTCACTTCGACCCCATACTCTACCTAATCCTCCCGGTGTATAGCATTTATCCTAGCCCCCTCACCCTTCTGGTTTTACAGTCTTTCTTCCTGTCCCTAGGAGCCATCCCGATCTTCTGGCTCGCCAGAGACGAATTAGAAGGTAAGAAGGCGGGATTAGTTTTTGCCATCCTTTATCTGTTGTACCCTCCTCTCCAGGGGGTCAACTGGTACGATTTCCACCCCGAGTCTCTGGTACCTCTGCTTCTAATCGCGGCGTTCTACTACCTCAAAAAAGAGAAATTCACCATATACTTTATACTCATCATCCTAGCGATGATGTGCAAGGAGATAGTAGCACTCATCGTTGTGTTCATTGGAATCTACGGAATCTGGTTAAACCGAAACAAAATTCTACAAATTTCTATTCTCGGCCTCAAAGGCCTCTTAACGGATAAAAGTATTGTTGCTTCCCTTTTAACGATGGCCGCAGGAACAGCGTGGTACATCCTAGCAGGGCGAATAATCAGCTCGTTATCCACCTCTCCGTATAATCCTTTCAAGACATGGTTTTACCTTGGCGGAAGCATTACAGACATACTGATCTCAGTTTTAACTAGACCTCTGTACATTCTTCAGTTAGCATTCACACCCTTCTACAGCAAAATCGCCTATCTCGTCGTCCTACTTGGCCCCCTCGCCTTCCTATCCCTACTTAATCCCCCCTCTCTGCTCATATCCTTACCGTGGCTTGCACCCTCTCTACTTTCACTTAACCCTAATCACTATCTCCCCGTGGGAACCCAATACCCTGCTCTCCTCATTCCGTTCATTTTCGTATCAGCTGTCTACGGCGCAAAAACCATAACACCATGGCTTGGAAAATTGGCTACAAATATGCTTTCAAAAAATTCCAGAGCAGCAAAAATAATCAAAAACAGACATATAAAGAAAAAGCTGCTCTATGTGGCCAATAGACCTCTCACAGCAACAATCAGTCTGCTGCTGATTTGTAGTATCATCTTCTTCCTAAGTTGGAGCCCGCTGGGTGGCCTCCCGGAAGTGACATTTCATGACCAAGTCCTCGAGATGGTGGTACATACCATTCCCCCATACTCCACGGTAGCAACACAAAACGAAATTTTTCCTCATATGTCGCACAATCTCAACGCGTATCCCGTTTATCATCCCATCCTCGAATATGAGTACATACTAGTAGATAAAACCAGCATCTTCTACTACCTACCACCAATATTCGGGCAATACGGAAGCCCAGTTCCGCCCGTCGCCTACAGCTTGGTTGTACCCGAATTAATTAAAAACGGAACCTACGGAATTCTAATATCAATAGACGGAATAATGCTACTCAAACGAGGATACACCGAAACGCCCCTAATAAACCTTTAAACACCTTATTAAGGATGTAACACAAATGTGAATTCAATTCTTAAATTCCCGCACCACACATAACATACTCGAGATTCACCCTAACACATCAAAACACAAATTGAATTCATCTCCTAGGAAATTACAGATCGGCACAAAAAGTATTAACAACGCAATTGCCAAAATATTGAAACCTCCAGCGATTCAATAAAGAAACGCCACTTAACACCAGTAGGCGTTATCACTGCACAAAATATATTTCAATACCCACCATAAATCAGAATATCAGGCATGCGTTCCTCATCTTTATGCTTCTATTAAACCTTTTTCTTTTAACTCACGCTGTGCTTTTTCGGTTTTGTCTTTGGCTTTAGCCTTGTTTCCCCATTCGATTAGCTCACTCATTCCTTTCTCCAATTGAACACTCGGTTTAAAGCCGATTTTTTTTATCTTAGATATATCTGCATAACAATGACGAATATCTCCAGACCTATATTTATAAAGTATTTTTGGTTTCAGATCGCTTCGGAATAATTTAATCAAAACATTTGCTATTTTTAATATGGTTGTAGGCTCTCCGGTGCCGACATTAAAAACTTCATAATTCGCGTTGTTACTTTCCATCGCCAAGATGCTAGCTTGAACTATATCTCTTATATTCACGAAGTCCCTAGACTGAAGACCGTCCTCAAAAATTAACGGAGGATTATTGTTCTTGATTCTCGATAAAAAAATAGCTGCAACACCCGTGTATGGATTTGATAAAGACTGTCTCGGACCATAAACGTTGAAAAATCTTAGTGCCACGGTAGGAATTCCATAGGCTTTCCCTACCGTCAAGCACATCTCCTCTTGGTCTCTCTTTGTTATCGCGTAAACAGACGTAGGATGTAGGGGTTTACTCTCACTTGTAGGTATCGGTTTTACTATCTTTTTGCACTCAGGACAAGTTACCTCCCATTTTTTACTCTTAAATTGTTCTTTGGTTCGTAGTCTAGGATAAACGACACCGCAATCCTCACACTCATAAGCTCCTTCCCCATATATAGACATCGATGATGCGACGATCAGTTTCTTAACATTGGCTTCCTCACTGATGAGAGTCTCTAAGAGCTTCGCCGTTCCCATCGAGTTAACATCAACGTATCTTTTTATTTCGTACATTGACTGCCCCACTCCAACGCACGCCGCTAAATGAAAAATTATGTCAATATCCTCCACGACCTTCTTCAGAGCATCTTCGTTTCGGACATCCCCAAAAATGTACTCAGCATCAGCGTTCAAATATTCTGGAAGTTTTCCCTCGTGCACTTGAAACTCTAAATTATCAAAAACTCTTACACTGTGTTTCATTTTCGTCAATTGATCCACCAAGTGTGAACCAATGAAGCCACAACCACCAGTTACCAAGACATTATACATTTCCAGCATCCTCCAATTGACTAAGCACAAGTAATTTTAATACTTAACGCCTTTCTAGGTACAGACGTTACTTTAATCTTCTCTAACAGGCAGATATCTGAAACTACTCACGGCACCGTCCGATTAACCGAATAATCGCAGGTGAAACACATAAAAGATAGAAAGACAATATACAGATTCCGCATATATTAAACTTTACATAAAATCATCCCCGCAGTTGAAACCGGTAACTCTACTTGAACCCATGTATTCTTTGTATTAATTTATCATACTTTGACGCAATTACTTTCCAATCAAACTTTTTAGCATGTTCTCTGGCATTTTTACCCATTTCCTTCATTTTTTCGGGGTCTAGAAGAAGCTTTGTAATTTTTTCCCCCAATTCTTTTGAGTTTTTGGGCTCAACACGATACCCGGTTACCCCATTCTTAATCGTGTCCAACATTCCGCCTACGTTGGTTCCGATAACAGGTTTTCCACACGCCATAGCCTCAAGCACCGCTATTCCGAAAGGTTCAACAATACTGGGTTGGACGTAAACATCACACTGTGAGTAAAGCTTCGGCATCTGTTGGTTCGGAATGGCTTTATCAATAAAACTAACAACACGTTCTAAGTTGAGTTGGCTAATAAGTTTTTCAAGGTTCTTTCGCTCCGGACCTTTACCTAAAATGTAGCATCTGACTCCGGGAACCCTCTTAGAAACGTACTTCATCGCTTCGATAAGATATCTTAACCCCTTAAATGGATACGCTCGTGCCACCGTCAAAATTGTGAATCTCCCTTCATTAAGTTCTGATTTTTTCACTTCCTCGGGCTTAAATATTTGAGTATCGACACCAACGTGTATCAGTTCAATGGGTTTTTTAACTCTCAAGGTATTAATCCAGAATTCCTTCGCCGCGGTACAATTAGCGACGATAGCCGTAGCACCTTCCCGCAGTTTTTTGTTTCTGGTCGAATCAAACAACCTATAAATATTACGGACAAAAAAGTTTTCAGGCCAGTTGGTGCGCTTGGTTGTCAGAACAGTAGGTATCCTCCTTTTCCTACACTCATTAAAAGCCTTGTGGCAAATAAAGGGATAATCCTCCTGTAATATTACAACTTCGCTTTCCTCCATATACTCCGAAACACCGTAGACAATTGGGTTTACTCGAAGATTTATTAAAGTCGGCACTCGGTTTACCTCAAATTTTTGAGGACTATACGCTTGGACCTGTTTGGAGTCCATCAATTCGCGGGGAGACTTCACACTCGTTGTGATAACGTTAACCGTGTGCCCCAAATCCGCAAGACCTCTAGCAAGCCAGAGCTCATTACAGGTGATGAATAAAGAGAAGTGAGAAGTTACTATTGAAATGTTCATCTAGACTCACCAAAGGTCCAATTACTGATTGTTGCTAATCGTAATTACTAGAAAGTTTTTAATAAACCTTTGTACCTATTTTCCAAGCAGAAAAACTTCGCCAGTAGAAATCCTGCTAGAGACATTTAACTACTATACGTAGTTAAAAGCCTTCAAATAACCATTGGGTACACGACTGGATTATTCTACCCTAAACAATTTAAATCTTCGCAGAGCGTAGAGTAATCCCGCTTTTCTCATTACTCTTAGTATATTCCTGTCCGGAACTTTCCTGAAAATGTCTTGGACCACCCTTCTTTTACGGAGTATAGTTTTGAGATTTAAGAAGTTCCAAATTAAAGCGTTAAAAATTGCTTTTGCCTTTTCTGGTTTCCTGACAAAAATGAAAGAAATCATTTGCAAGATTTCCAGAAAAACCAGAAGAGATAAGTATCTTATCAGATTGCAGAAGCTATAATTTTTAATCAGAGTACAGACTCTGTTCTTTTCATGATTGAACACAACAAAACTATGGGCCTTTTTGGCAAAAACTCCACCTATGTGATATATTACCGATCTGGGCACAAATACAATCCGATAACCACCCAGTCTTATCCTCCAGCAAAGATCAACCTCCTCGTGGTATAGGAAATAATCCGGGTCAAAACCCCCAAAAAAGTTAAATAATTCTCTCCTAAAAATAGCCGCTGTCCCCTTCGCGTAAAATATATCGTCGATCTTGTCATATTGTCCCCTGTCCTTCTCCATAAAACCCCTCTCAATGGCTAAACCAAAAGGATTTAAGAAACCACCCGCGCAGTCGATGAGATTGTTATTCCCCAATGAAAGTATCTTGCTCTGCGCGGCACCCACCTGCGAATCGTTATCCAAAATTTTCACAAGTTCCCCCAACCAGTCTCTTTCAACTAGGGTATCATTGTTTAGAAAGACAATGTACTTTCCCCTCGCAAACCTCGCCCCCACATTGTTTCCTTCAGCGAATCCTAAATTCTCAGAATTTTTAACAACCACAAGAGGAACACGCCTTGCCTCAAAAAGAGGCTTAACACCCTTAATGACTTTCAAACTGCAGTCTTTGGAATTGTTGTCTACAACAATAACTTCAAAATTCGGATAATCAGTATCTAAAACAGACTTTAAACAGTCTCCCAAAAACCTCTCACCGTTGTAATTCAGAACAATCACCGAGGTAAGAGGGAATTCCTTCTCCATTTGCTCTAAAACCTCCGAAGAACCAAACGGCTGAAACTCATAAAAATGGTTTATCGCTTACAATTCTTCGAAACTTAATATTAGGATAGGAATTTATATTTAACTGTCTTTAGCTTGTTTGTAAATTAGTAGATTTTCTAAAAAAGAAAGGTTTTTGCACCTTCTGTAGAAAAATTGAAATACTGTTTTTCAGAAAGGGTAAAGTTAGGACGCTTAATATCTGGCTTTCTGTTCATTTTGTGGTGGAAAAACAATGAATTTGTACATGGTCACCGATCCTCTCATCAATGATTTCGGGCCCTCCCGCCCAGCTATACTCATCGCTAGAGAATTAAACAAAAGGTACAGAGTTAATGTGATTTCGACTTGTATATCGGAAACGATGGAAAGGGAGTTGGAATCTATAGGCGTCCTTCCGATTAATCTTGGCGTAAAGCTTCATTTTAGCGATTCTTCCCTTGCTTGGATTGAAGCGTGGATACGTGAAGCCTTTTTTTCGGCAAACCACAAAAAAATCAATTTCAAGTATGAAGGACTTGTGTTAAATTTTTCCAACACAATTATTGTCCCGTCTAGAGCTTGGTTTGTGCAAGGCCTTACAAACCGTGCCCTTGATAACATAAAAAATGAATTACCGTGGTATTATAAGCTCATTTATGGGGTTGCAAAACCCATATTCATTTATGGAGATAAAAGAATCTTTAGAAAAGCCTCCAGATACTCGGAATTTGTCGTGGCGAATTCAAGATACTGTGCAGACATTTACGAAAAATTTGGTGTTAAAATTGATAGAATCATTCATTCTCCAATTGATTGTGGAAAGTTCAAGCCCAAACGCGTTAAATCCTTTGAGAATTATGCCTTAACTTACTTTGGAAAAGAAACTAAGTTTTCCACGATTAAAAAACTTGTTGAAACGGGTGTAAAGATTAAAGCGTTTGGAAGCAAAATGTCTTACATTCCTAAAGAATTGCGCTGCCACAGAGGCATCGAACTTTTAGGACACGTGTCTGACGATGAGTTGGTAGAACTATATTCGAATGCATTTTTCACTGTTTTTCCATTCACGAATGAGGAGTTCGGATACATACCCGTAGAAAGCATGGCATGTGGTACTCCGGTCCTAACCTTTGCGTTTCAAGGTCCGGGCGAAACCGTAATCAATGGGAAGACCGGTTGGTTAGTGAAGAACGACAGGGAAATGATTGAAACCGCAAGGAAAGTTTGGCAGAAAGGATACCCAGAACAAATGAGACATGAGTGTAGAGCTAGGGCTGTTGAATTTGATATCAAAAAAATCGTAAAGCAATGGCTGAATCTACTCGAATCAAACAGCTAATAAAAACAATCACCCTCTTCTCCACTAATTTATTGAAACCTA
>CAYYZD010000066.1:0-8456 GCA_964476035.1 uncultured archaeon | reverse complement strand
TGTTTAACATTCCTTTTAGTTCTTCCATCATTAATTCTACTCTTTTTCTTTGGAATGCGAACTTCATTTTAATTTGTTTTTCTATTTCATGTAAGCCCAAATTTTTCACCTATTATAAGGTTCTTTTCACGATATTAAACCATACTTTGGCTTTCATAGCAAGTTTTTTCGCATCTTCTTCGCTTATATTAGCTTCTAGATTTTCGCTGTATCTTCCCCAGAGCAGGTTATACCACTCTTCTGCTTCTTTTGTTACTTTATGGTTTAGACCTAGGAGAGCTCTAGAGAAGTATAGAACCATATCAAGTTCTTCTAAAATATATTCTACACTTAATCTAAGTTCTAATGTATCTATAAGCTTGATTAAGCGTTCTGTTAGTTCAGCTACAATGTTCATTTATTACCCCCTATTTTAGGGTTTTTAACCTCCCCCTAAAGTCATTAAGCCATCTTACAGCCTCGAACTCCAGTTTTTTCACATCTTCCTGGGGTAATACTTGTTCGGGAGGGAGGTTTGTGAGGCGGTCTCTCCATTTTCTCATACTTTCCAAAACCCAATAATCTTTCTCGAGACTTGGAAACGCTTCTAAAAGTATTAGTGCGTCTTCTATTAGTGGGACTAGCATTTTTGCGGTTGCAACCATCCCAAGCTTAGTTGCATCAATTATGGTTATTAGGTCTGCAACTATTTCAGCTGCTTTGTAGGCAACGGCAGTAGGGGATTCAAGTATTCCAACAGGTTTTTCACCTTCCACAAATGGAGCTTCCAGTCTCTTAATTGCTAGAGGAAAATGTTCTCTTAGGCGTTCTTTTTCTATGAAACGTTGCACATCTATACCGCGTTTTCGTAGCATGCTTTGAAATTTGAATAGGTCACGGAAAAGTGATTGTAATTGTCTTTTATATGTAGCTGGGTCTATTTTCCCTTCTTCGAAAAATCTCACCAGGGAATCCAGAGTGGCAATGCAAGCATAAAGATTTGCTTCAGCGTCGATATCTCTGTCCTCCTTGCTCATGCCTATTCACCTTTACTAAGTTCCTCAAGCTTCTTATTGATCAAGTATAGTTCTTTCCTATATCTTTTGTATAGTTTGTAGTAGTCCGATGGTTGTATGTCGCCTGATTCAAATTTTTCATCAAGACTTCTTATTAAATCTTCAATAGCTATTTTTTCGCTTTCAAGTTCTAATTTTTTACGTTCTTTCTCATCTGTCGGTAAAATCATAGTTTTGATTTCTTCCTTTTCAGGGACTTTATGAACTGTCAAGAGACCCCGTAGACGAGCTATTTCCTCATCCCTCTCATGTAACATTCTTTGCAATTGGCTAACTTGGTCTTCTAAATGCAAGATTCTTTGTCTTAATAGTTCAACGTCCTCGCTGGGTGGTTTAACTGGAGGTGCTGTTGTAACTATTTTTGGAGGCATTCTTACAAAAAGGCCTTTTAAGGAGTTCACGACTTGGTACACGTGGTATTCTGGCCGCCACTCTGAAAGGATACGTAAGTTTACTCGGCCACTTGAGGAGTCAACATAGGAGTGTTCTACTGGCGTTAGAACTTTGACTATTGGAGGTTCGTTAGGGAAGTTGTCTGGGATCATTATTTCAACTTCGACCCAGTTGTTGTCTCCTCCTCTAACTCTACCTTTCCAACGTTTTAGGTCGCCGTTGACTGGTTCAAAGCCGGGGGCTCTCTTGAACATTAGTTGTGCTTCACGTGCGAGTATATAGTCGAAGCTAGCATCCAATTTATTTCACTCCTCTTGGGAGATGGTAATTTCATGATTTACTGGTCAATTAACTTATTGAATATTTTACCTCATAAACTTTTAGAAACATTTACTGCTTATTTTACCAATCAGTTACTAATTAAAATTTTAACTTGAATAATCACAACTAGTTAATATTCTACAAGCCCTTCTTCTTTTTCCTCGATTTTAATCGATAGTTCTTCCAGTCTTTCTTGTATTTCTCTGAAAGTTACCTCCATACTTGTTATAGTGTCCTCTATTTCACGCCATCTTTCTGTGAATTGTTTGAAGGTGTCGACTATTTTTGAAGAGAGTTCACTTAGGGTTTCCCTTGCTGCTTCCAATGCTACAGTTTGTTCAGCAAGTATTTTTCTTATCGTGATAACGTCCTTCTCAACATTTAAGATTCTTTCAAGTAATGTATCACGAGTATTAGCTATGTCTTCGCTTAGTACGTTAAGGCTATTGACAACTTTCTCTACGCTTTTTACTGTGGGTACGAGGCCTGCTGGTGTCTTTATTGCTTCAATTTCAAGTGCAACTTCATTATTGCTCGATTGTTTTC
Source organism: uncultured archaeon (assembly GCA_964476035.1). Lineage (GTDB taxonomy): Archaea > Asgardarchaeota > Baldrarchaeia > Baldrarchaeales > DXJG01 > DXJG01. The sequence continues at coordinate 6,141 of CAYYZD010000066.1, read as the reverse complement.
TCCTAGGATTTTCTTGCAATGTGCTCACCTATCCTTTATTACCTATTATTTTGTACTTAATTTAGGTATTGTTTAACTGCAATGTTCGCAATGATAGATATGTAAAAGCATAATGTTAAAAACTAATGTTTAATAAATATTACAACAAGTGAATTTATCTAGAGAGACGTTGAAATGAGCAAAGTAAATTACACAAAATTTGTAATTTCAAATGTGAAGGTAATAGGTGAATGGGACTGGACAAAGCCTCAGAAATGCATGGTATGTATCTTGGAAATAAAGGAGAATGATGACGTTGTTTATTGTCCTTACTGTTATCATCCAGCGCACAGAGAACACTTACTGGAATGGCTTCATGTGAAGGGCAAATGTCCTCATTGCCAGCATCCTTTAAGGGAAAATGAACTATTAACAAGTTTGGAGGGAACGACTTGAAAATAAGAATCGTTTCAGCCATAGGTGGAGATGTGTTAGATCTCGATGTACCGCGAGAGATAACTGTAAGGGATTTGAGAAGGCAAATAGCTCAAAGTAAGAAAATACCTGAGTCAACTGTTCTTCTCGTATTTAGAGGGAAACAGCTTGAAGACAGCCAAACACTGGGAGAAGTTGGTGTTGGGGAGTACGATAAAGTATTTTTAATAGTTCGTACAACTGGTGGTTAGCCTCTATGCCGAGTGACGCGACATGCTGAGTGATGAGGATTTTTGGGCAAGGCTAGCTTATGAAGCGAAATTGCTTAGACAAGAGGAACCTACGTTTAAACCTGTAAAGGGCGACTTAAGGAAATGGAGAGGATATATCTTAGGTACTAGTATTTATGATGGAGGGGTTTTTGAAATTGAAATAGAGATTCCTAGAACATTTCCATTTGACCCACCTAAAGTTAGATTTCTTACACCAATCTGGCATCCTAACATATATCAAGGACGAGTATGTGTTGGAATACTTGGTAAAGATTGGACGCCAACAATATCGCTTACAGGTGTTGTAGAAACCATAAGAAACTTGTTAAATTATCCTAATCCAGACGACCCGCTTAATCGTGACGCTGCCAACGAAATGACAAGAAACCCTGAGAAATTTAAAAAGAAGGTTAAAGAATGGGTCAAAAAATATGCCACTTGGGATAAATTGGGTAAGTATAGGTAAATTAGGAGGATGAAATTGGAGAGGAAAGTTGTAGGCGAAGAACGTTATAGTAGACAGTTGCTTTTAAAGGAATGGGATCAGAAGAAGCTTAAGAGGTCATGTGTACTAGTGGTCGGGCTTGGAGCCTTAGGTTCAGTTGTAGCGTTAAACCTCGCTATGATGGGAGTTAGAAAACTTATTCTTGTCGATTTCGACACAGTTGAGCTATCAAATCTCAGTAAACAACTGCTGTATGAGGAAAAGGACATTGGTAAACCAAAAGTGGAAGTAGCGGCAGAAAAGCTTCGGAGAATCAACTCTGAAATAGAGGTAAAAGCATTAAATGAAGATATAAGGAAAGTTGATAAATCTTATTTTGAGAAAAGTAATGTTGTGGTTGACGGTCTAGACACTTTTGAAGTTAGAAGATGGCTAAATTCTATGTGTGTAGATTTATTAAAGCCTTTAGTTCATGGAGGTTTTTATGGCTGGTATGGTAATGTCCAAGTTGTTATACCATTTAAAACGGCTTGTCTTGAATGTCAACCCTTAATTCCTCCTGAAAAACTCCAAAAAATGTGTACACCACCAGGAGAAGTTAGGAAGAAACTTAGAACTGAAGAAGAGAAAATTCCAACAGTGGCTTCAGTTGCCACAGTTATTGGAGGTATACAAACACAGGAAGTCCTTAAGATATTGTTTGGGATGCCAAGTATCCTAGAGAACTATGTTTTTTATGATGGAATTTCCCAAACACTTACAAAGATAAAATTGGAAAGAAACCCTGAATGTGTCGTGTGCAGCGACAAATATAGAGTTGAGGGCGTGGAATATACATTAGAGAAACAAGAGACAATAGGGCAACTTAAAAATAGATTGATTATTAGTTACGGGTTTGCAAATCCAGATATTATAGTAAGGGATAAAATGATTTTAGACGATAGTGTGAAGATTTTAGACTTAGGATTGAGGACCGGGGACTTGGTTTTTGTTATCGACGAAAGGATTGCTAAACCATTAAAGCTGAAAATAAAAATAATATGATTTTGCGTTTTAGAAATAAAGCATTGCATAGATGAAGATGATTATGAGGGATGTAAAAAAGAGAGAGGACACCAAGGCTTTTGTAAAGCTAGTTTTAAATTCCTCTGCTATGCCGTAGGCGTACAGTATCCCGGTTCCTACTAGGAATGGGAAAAATATCATGTTATAAATATTGAAAGGTGGTATGTTAAAAATAGTCTGAATTATGGTTGAGGCTTCCATTTCTGTTAAAGTTTCGCTTGGTATTTGCGGAACAATTGTTGAAGCTAAAATTAAAATTAGTAGATTTGCCAAAACAAATGTTATTAAGGCGTATCCTAGGAAGGATGAAACCCTTTTAAAACTGATTTTACCATAGACTAGACGGGTGAATATCCAGTAGCTAAGAGAAAGAAACAACCACATTATCATGTATAAAATTAGGTTGGCGATGAATCCTGCGATGAAAAGACCAAACCAATATAGGTAGTTCATTTCTATTTTTAGATGAGAAAAGGCTACAAGTATTGTTAATGCGGAAAGGCTTGCGCATGCGAAAAGTATTAAGAATGTTCCTTTATTTTCCGGGAAATACGCAAGTTCTTTAAAGGTTTCTCTAGGAGAAGTAAATAAAAGTCTTATTTTTGTCAGCGATGGTTTGGGGGGCCGTCTTTCTTCAGGAACTTCTTCAAAGATCTCTTCAATTTCTTCAAATCCGATTCTGTAACCGCAGAAAGGACAAATCACTTCATCGGGTGAAATAGAGTTTCCACATTTAGGACATGTTGACAATTAGGACACCTAACATAAAGTTTAATAAGTAAGCCTAAAATTCTTTTTCACAATTTTAATTAATAATGTTTATGAAAGCTGTTGGCATCAATGGTTAGGAATGCATATCTTTAGAAAATTGATCCAAAGAGTTTAAATTTATGTGAGTAGTATGTAGTGAAGTAGGAGGCTATTAGTGTGAGGGATACTATTCTCCGCTGAACAAACTTCCGAGTTTCCATTATTTTACGATATAGTAGTATATCAACCGTCTGCTTTTATCAATAAAATTGGTTTAATGATTTGGGGGTGTCCAGATTTTGTCAGATGATTTCCTAGAGGTGTTGAGAATTATAGAGGCAAGGTGGCAGAAGAAATGGGAAGAAGCAAAAATATTTGATGCAGACCCGGACCCTAACAAGGAAAAATTCTTTCTAACAGTGCCCTATCCGTATACCAGTGGAACGCTTCATATCGGCCATGGACGAACCTATACAATCGGAGATATTATTGCAAGATTCAAAAGAATGAAAGGTTACAATGTTCTTTGGCCAATGGCATTCCACATCACTGGAACACCTATAGAGGGCATATCTGCTAGGATTCGAGCAGGAGAGGAAGAAGCGATACGGGAGTTTAGAGATTACGTTAAACTTTATGTTGATGACGAGGAGAAGATAAGAGAGATTATAGAGTCGTTTAAGGAACCTTGGAATGTTGCAAAGTTCTTTTCAAGCGTAATTATTCGCGATTTTAAATCTCTTGGCTTTAGTATTGATTGGAGGAGGCAGTTTACTACTGGTGATCCGGAATATAACGCTTTTGTCACGTGGCAATTTAAAAAGTTAAGTGAAAAAGGCTATATAAAGCAGGGGAAATATCCGATTCTATTTTGTGTAGCTCATGGAAACGCTGTTGGTGAAGATGACATCAAGGGAGGAGACGAAATAAAACCTGACATTGTAGAGTTCACGGTTATAAAGTTCAAAATGGGCGACAGTTATTTGACTGCCGCCACATTGAGGCCAGAAACAATTTTTGGGGTCACAAATGTTTGGGTGCATCCCGAAGGTACATATGTTGAAGCCAGAGTAGATGGGGAGAAATGGATAGTATCAAAGGAAGCTGCATTTAAACTGTCACATCAGGAAAGAAAAGTGGAAGTATTGAAAGAAATTAAGGGTAGAGAGCTGATTGGAAAAACATGCATATCTCCAATAAACAGAGAAGTACCTATTCTACCGGGCCGTTTTGTCGATACGGATAATGCAACAGGTGTTGTGTATTCTGTTCCTGCTCACGCGCCTTTTGATTGGATGGCATTGAAAGATTTACAAGAGAATCCAGAAATGATTAAAGAGTTTGGATTAAACGTGGAGGAAGTTAGGAAGATTAAGCCTATTTCAATTATAAAGATTGACGGCTATGGGGAATATCCAGCGGTTGAAGTCTGCGAAAGGATGAAAATAAAAAGTCAGGATGACGTGGAGAATTTGGAGAAAGCAACTGACGAGATATATAGGGCTGAATATTATCGTGGGGTGATGAAGGAAAATTGCGGTCAGTTTGCGGGTAGAAAGGTGTCAGAAGTCAAAGATGACGTGGTAAGTTTCTTAAGGGAAAAGGGAATAGCGGATGTTATGTATGAGGTTACTGCTTTGGAGAAGCCCGTGATCTGTAGATGTGGTGGCAAGGTTATAGCTGTTGTTTTGCCCGACCAATGGTTTATAGATTACTCGAAAGAAGAATGGAAACAAAAAGCGAGAAAATGTTTGGAAAACATGGTAATATTTCCAAAAACGTATAAGAAACTTTTCGAAGATACTATAGAGTGGCTACGAGAAAGACCATGTGCAAGAAAACGTGGAATAGGAACCCGTCTACCATTTGACCCCGAATGGATAATCGAATCCCTGTCAGATTCGACGATCTACATGGCATTTTACACCGTGATACACCATATTAGAAATAATAAAATAGACGCTTCAAAATTATCCTATGAGTTTTGGGACTATGTCTTTTTAGGTAATGGAAGCCCGAAGGATGTTTCAAAGAAGACAGGTATCCCAGCAGATCTATTAAGAAAAATACATGAAGAATTCGAATACTGGTATCCAGTTGATCAAAGACATACTGCTCCTGCACACATTACGAATCACTTGACGTTTTTCATATTCCACCACGTGGCAATCTTTCCGGAAGAAAAATGGCCTAGGAAAATAACATTGAATGAGCTGGTTATTAAGGAAGGAAGGAAGATGTCAAAGTCTTATGGAAACGTTATACCGTTAGTAGATATAGCTAGGAAATATTCAAGCGATTTATATAGGTTGTATGTGGCTTACGCTGCAGATTTGCCCACTACAATGGACTGGAGAGAGAAGGAAGTAACGGTGACTATGAGAAGACTGCAACAATTTTGGAACTTAGTAAACGAAATTTTGGATTTGCCTAAAGAGAAGTTGGAATTAGAGAAGATTTCAAGTATTAGTAGGTGGCTACTTTCGAAAATAAATACAACCATAAGGGATGTTACAAGACTTTATGAGGAATTAAGATTTAGAGATGCTATTATACAGAGTTTCTTTGAACTAATGCATCATATAGATTTCTATAGAAAAATAATGAAGAACGAAGATAGTAGAGAAGAGGCTGCTGTATTAAGGTACCTACTGGACAAGTGGCTACGGCTTTTGACACCAGTAATTCCTCATATTTGCGAAGAATTGTGGCACAAACTAGGGAATGAAAGTTTTATCTCCATGGAGTCTTGGCCAGTACCTGATGAAAGATTAATAGATGAGAAAATAGAAACATCAGTGGACATCGTCTTACAAACAATTAGCGACATTAAGGAAATCTTATCTTTGATAAGGGACCAAAAGCCATCCACTGCATACATATACATTGCCCCCGAATGGAAATATAAGGTCTTTCGAAGAATAGTGGAATCTAACGTACCTTTGACAGTTAAATCATTGATGCCTTTCTTGATGAAGGATGAAAACTTGCGAAAACGTGCTAAGGGTGTTCAACAAATTGTTCAAAGAATAGCTAAAGCTGGAAAACTGTGGAAGTTTGCAGATCCGCAAGTAGAATTTGGGATATTTCAGGAATTTGCTGAGTATATAGCGGAAGAAACTGGACTAGAAAAGGTAATAATCGAGGAAGCAGAGGAAGCAAAGCATCCCAAGGCAGATCAAGCACTTCCAGGAA
>CAYYZD010000065.1:0-8477 GCA_964476035.1 uncultured archaeon | reverse complement strand
TTGTACTAAGACTTTTTACGGACGAAGGTAGATGGCTTGGAAGCATTGAAGAAGTCGTCATAGAGGAACTTAAGAACAGTATAGGGTCAAACGATGTAATACCTGTATTTGCAGCAACAATACCGAACTACGACTACGTTCTCTGGATCGAAAAAGTTCATAGAAGACATGGTTTCGGCGAAGTCTATGTTTTCAACTATCTATCAGACAAGGAAGACGAACCAGTAAGTGTGTTTAAAATTGACGAAAATAGGCTGACGATTGGCAGTGATTGGGATGTTTACTATGGACCAACTAAGCAAAAAGTTGCTTTTATCGACAGTAAGAGGTTTAATGTTGGAGGTAAAGTTGAAATAAATATTTACGATGAAAACTTTGCCAAAAATAACATCACACCCAGAGTACTCGTACTTTTCGCTTCAACAATAAAGTATCACAACGATATTAAAGAAAGAATAAAGAGAAGAATTGAACTTATAAAGAAGGGAGAATGGTTTTATAAACCAGATAAAGGTGAAGCATGGCTACTAAGAAACCCCAGAAAATTCTTAATGTAACTCCTTCTACCCCTCTAATCTTCATAAACATTTTACATAACCCATTCCATTACTTAGTGGGCCGCTTAAAAACGTAAAAGTTGCTTAAGTAGCGAGCAACAACCATGGCAGTTCGATAGGCGGCTTAATAAAATATTCTCTAACCATGTACATAATCACTTCTTTTATTACGAACTTTGTCCCCTAATTTAACCACTTATTACTCACGCGGGCGTGACATGAGGTACCATGCTAAGCACACACTAGAATAATTCCAATGGTGACTCCAAGAACGTTTTATAGCATCCATTGAACATGTAATGCTTCTAGAGCTTTAGTGAGGTTTACACATGAAATATTAAGAACGTCGTCAATATAGCGTATGTAGGAAGTCGGAGATTTTAAAATGAAAGCTGTTGCTAAATCTATTAATTAAGGTTGTTGGTTTTTGATTCGATGCAGGGGTTGGAGTCTGTTGTAGTTTGATATTTTTTAGTTTTAATAAGAAATGTATTAAAGTACTTGAAGTTAGTGTTAGTTTGTTATGATTAGTTGCTTTTGACGATTGCATAGCTGAATCGGTCAAGTTTGGTATCGAAAAATTTGTTATAGTATTTATGATAACAAATAAATACCATTAACACTTTATACATTACGTAGTATTCCCTATCTCACTTACGGTAGTGATTAAATCATGGTTAAGGCTGTCTCTGGTTGCCCTGAGGAAATATTGAAGCCACTTGATGAAGGTGGTTTCTCGCTTCTTATCAAAGGCCAGGCTGGAACCGGTAAAACTACTCTAACTCTTGAGATTCTGAGGGATATGTCGAAATTTGGCTCGGTACTTTATATCTCCACACGTCTTTCTCCAAAGTTTCTCTATGAGAAGTTTCCTTGGGTTAAAGAAGAGTTACCTGAAGGATGTATAATGGATGCTAGAGTAACACGTATACCGCAAGAAACGCCTAGTAATCTTGTATTTAAGTACATTAATGAAATGGATTTGGTTAGAAATCTTCACAATAAAGTTGAGGAAGTGGGAGAAGGTTTGGTTACGATTGCAATAGATAGTTTAGATGCTTTAAAAATGAATTTAGGATTATCGGAACAAAACTTTGATTTAGAGAATACACTGGTAAGTATGGCTTCTAGGGAGAAAGTAAATTTTGTTTTGGTTTCTGAGAAAAGTGGGAATACTATGCTTGATTACATTGTTGATGGTATTGTAACCTTAACTAGAGAAATAATGGATGATTGCCTTATAAGGAAACTGTATTTTGAAAAGATTAGAGGAATGGAGATTGAGAGACCTGTATTATTATATACGTTAAGGGACGCTAGATTTACTTATTTTAAAAGTGAAGTTGTCCCTTACCCGAGTGAGTTTACAAGTCCTCCATTAATTACTTCTGAGGGGAAAATTTCAACTGGAATTCAGAGTTTTGATGAACTGTTTGGTGGAGGGCTTAGGCCGGAGGGAAGTGTTCATCTCTTAGAGGTGGGTAGCGAAGTAGGGTTGTACTATTTCTGGCTTATATATCCCCTTGTTATAAGTTTGCTTCGACAGGGAATTCCAGTTATCTATGTACCATCTGCGGGAGAAGCTGTTAAAAACACCAAAGTTTGGATTACTTCTTTTGTGAATAAAGGCCTTTATGAACAGCTTATGAAATTTGAGGAAATAAGTGGAGGTATGGGAGGAGAATTTTCTGTTCCCAAAAAGTCTTTAGAAGATGCAGTTGCAGTTATTCGTAAAATTATGGACAGCATAGATGACATTAAAGATTTAACTGGAAGTCCGATCGTTGCTTTGATTATAAGTGCTGATATTATAGAGTACGTTTATGGTGTTGATTTAGCATCTCAGATTTTGAACTATTTGACTATTTACTCGAAGAGAGAAAATGTAATGGAATTTGTCATTGTGAAATACGGTCAGCCAGAAATTATTACACGTTTAAGTCACATGGTTTCCACGCATTTCGTGATGGAAAACATTAATGGCATAATTTTTCTACGTGGAAAAATACCCAAAACAGGGATGTATGCAATTACTGTTGACACTTCAAAGGGCTACATCGATACAAACCTCATACCAATTCAATGAAAATATGAGGTTGAAGAATGAGGAAATCAAAGGTCTACTTGTATAAGATTGTATTACTTGGTGACGGTATGGTGGGCAAAACCACTTTACGCAGGGTTTTCATGGGGGAAGGGTTCAGAGAAACCTATATGATGACATTTGGTTGCGATTTTGCGGTCAAAGACGTAACTGTGGGGAGAGATGTAAGGGTTCGTCTTCAAATATGGGATTTAGCTGGGCAACCTTCCTTCAAAAGTATTAGAAAAGGTTACTATAAAGGCTCAAAGGGAGCTATATTGGTGTATGATACAACAAGAAGAAAAACGTTAGAACATGTACCCTTATGGGTAAGAGAACTACTCTCTAACACTGGAAACCAGGGAATTCCGATAGTACTTGTGGGTAATAAGATAGATCTGAGAACCGACCAGAAAATTCATGTTTCCACGGATGAAGGATTAAAAATGAAGGACTTTCTCCAAAAAACTTTCAAGCTTAATGTTCTTTTTATAGAAACATCCGCAAAGACTGGCGAAAATGTAGATGCCGCATTTAAGATGTTAGCAAAAGAAATTTTAAGGAATCTTAAAGTTAAAAGCTAATAAATGCTTGAATCACAATTTTCACTCGATATCTTCTTTATTGCTATTTTAGGCGAACTGAAAGTTTAAATATGTGCTTCCGGTTACTGATATTACTCGCATACAAATTTGGAGAGGTTAAGAACTCTTGGCTGCAAGAACAATTTTCAATATAATTAGAGTACTTGTAATTTTGTTCGGTATAAGCGTTTCAGCTCTCTCCACAATAATGACATACGATGCTGCAAGTCTCAATATAAACTTTAGAAGCGCTACTGAATCTATTGTATTTAACGTAGGTCCAACAACCGTGGAAATAAGTACTGAGGTATTAATTGAGCACAGAGGAATTTTATTTACTTTTTCAAATGTTAACGTCACTATCTACATATTTTCAAACAATGTAACTAAGGGTCCTGTAGCCTCGGATATGGAAGTATTTACTTTAAATCCAGGTGAAAGTACATCTTTAACGTTTAACTTTGAGATAGAACGTTCAGTCTTCGATGCTACAACTGAATGGACCATTATTATCAATGTTAAAGGGATTATGTCACTCGTGGATAAAAACTTCGTATCCTTTGCCCTCAACTATACTCAAACAATTTAAAGGCGGAAAGAAATGAGTGTAAAAAACGGGATTATAAGATTTGTATACTACTTTATTACTTGGGGTTATCTTCCGACGCTTGGGAATGACGTTGCACGCCACTACGGTATATATCTATTATTATTTGATAAAGAAATGATTATGATAATAGGTTTTGTAGTTGCTGTCTTAGCAGCTATTGAAAAGACATTTGAAGTAACGCAACCAGCTGTTAGCGGTGTTTCCGGTATACTTCGGAACATTGTAGCTCTATGGTACTTCTTTAAGTTCTTAGAAATGATTACTTTTATTCAGCTACCAGCTTTACACATCAACATCAGTGTTTCCTATAATCTTATAAAAGATCTTATAGTGACATCAATTCTTCTAACGATTTTTAAACATGTGATACAAGTCTCATTCAGCAAATATTTAGCGAAAAAACCTGAGCAGTAACTTACAATTTTATATGTATAAAGAGATAAAATGAAAATTAGGAAAAACGGTAGCTTTTGTCGTTATAATGAATAATGTATAAATTATGTGTTTCGCCGAAACTATTGGTTCATGTAGCTTGATATGAAGGAAGTGTTATTCCGTTGGTTTGTATACTGGTGCTTTTCTGTCAAAGAACGGGTTTTTACCTAGCGACGCTAAGGGTATTGCCATTACTACATCGCTTTCAAGATATTTTAGTTTTCTTGCTGCAGTTCCAGCTCTAAACATTATTCTATTATCTACGTTCAGTAAGCTTGCTGTTCTCACCGCCGATCCTATAGCTATTCCTAAATCCAAGAGCTTAAACATGCAGTTTGGTCCTTTAAAGTGTTCATAGTCTTTCCTTTCTTTATTTTTAAATTCTTTACATGTTTCGAAACCGCATGCACCACAGTTTATCCATAGAGGATTTCCACCGTTAACTCCTATTAGAAGTACAGCTTGGGCTTTCTTTACACTTTCCGCATCTCTTTTGAAAAATATGTCATTTTTTTCTTCGGATATTTCAAGCATCTTCTCTACTAATGCGTCTTTTTCAGCTCCATAGACTAGTGCTATTTCTATGTCGTCTATTCCAGCCGATTTAGGTGCAGTTCTAGCACTATTCACCATGAGTTTTGCAACCTCAATAACAGCTTCAGCTTCAAATCCCTTACCTTTAATAACTGGTATCCTAATCACCTCCCGACCAATTGGAACAAACTGGCTGAAGAAAATAGGTTGTTAAAGTATAAATTTCTTTGGTAAACTAATAATTTGTTTTGAGGACTAAATTCGATTTGCTGATTAATTTTTAAATATCCCATGACCTTAAATATTATGTAAATAATGGGTTAATTAAACTGTTAGGGATGTGAGGTTTAAGTAGTGGTAAATTCAAGTGAGATAAGTGATTTAAATACTGTTTATTCGAAATTTTTTGAGAAAATCATGAAAAACCGTTTTGTTTTTACGTTTGAAATAGGCTGCTTAAAAGGTTTCACTATTAGAAGTGTTTTAAAAGATATTGAAAAGATTAAGGGATTTTTTGATGCTTTCGTTGTTCCAGACAATCCTTTCGCAAGAGTTTTTCCGCACCCTCTAGCTTTATGTGATAAAATTCAGAGAGAAAGCAGCGTAGAAACTATTATGACCATTTGTTGTCGAGATAAGAATAGGCTTGCTATTCAATCGGAGATTTTAGGCGCTGCAATACTGGATATCCATAATTTAGTAATTGTAACTGGTGATCTGCCTGCAGGGAACGATGAGATTAAAAGTGTTTTTGATATAGATTCTATTCAGGCTATAGAAATGATTAAAGATATGATTAGGCAAGAGCGTACTTTGAATGGATTGGAAGTGAAAGAAAAGCTGAAAATGCATGTTGGTGCTGTAGTCAATTTATCTGGTGAAGGCATGGAAAAGGAGGTTGAAAGATTCTTTATGAAGGTTGATGCAGGTGTGGAGTACGCCTTTACTCAAATGATTTTTGATTCCAATTTACTAGCGGTTTTTAAAGATGCTATAGGTAAATTTCCGATTCCAATTATTGTGAGTATTTTTCCAATTGCTTCATGGGAACAGATACGCTTCCTAACATCTTTTTCGAGTTTTGAAGTACCTTCCAAAATAGTTACATACTTTAAGAATAGAAAGAGGGATGTTAGTATGGGGATTAAAGAGGCTTTGGAAATTGCTATTAAGGCAAGAGAACTAGGATTTAATGGGATACACATCATTTGCAAAAATATTGGTTACACAAAAAAACTTGTTAAAAGGTTAAAGGAGGAGGTCAACTAGGTGAAACTTCTTACAACCGTTATAGGAAGCTATCCTGCAAAACCAAAGAAAGGAGACACAGATCCCTTTTTACACGCTATTAAAACTGCTGTGGATGATCAACTTGAAGCCGGTGTCGATCTTATTTCCGACGGACAAACAAGATACGACATGATACGATACTTCACATTGCATTTACCCGGCTTTGAAGTTAAGGGCGAACGAAGCTACATTGCTAATAAAATATTGCCTTCTGAAGAACCATTTCTTGTTAACGACATTAAATGGGTTAAGAATTACATTGGAGAAAAGGCTAAGGTTAAAGGTATATTGACAGGACCTATAACACTTGTTTTCTCAACATCAATCGGAAAGACCTCCCCCTATTCCGGTTATAGGGATGAAAGACTGTATATGGATGTTGCCGAAGCTCTAGCTGTAGAGGCTGAAAGACTAGAAAAAGCTGGCGTAAATGCCATTCAAATAGATGAACCCATGTACTCAGTTACTCCTTTCCCCACAGATATAGCTAAAAAAGCTGTTGAAAAAATAGCTTTAAACGTTAAAGTTCCAGTTGCTTTACACGTATGTGGAAACATAAAGAAAATCTTCAACTTCCTTCTGGATTTCGAAGGAATAGACATCTTAAGCCATGCTTTTGCAGCTTATCCAGAGAACTTCGAGGTTGTGTCGAAAGCAAGGCTTGAGGAACATGGCAAGAAAATTGGGATTGGATGCGTTAGAACCGATGTGAATAGAGTTGAAGACATTGAGCACATCTTAAGAATTTTAAGGAAAGCTGTGGTTAAACTTGGAATAGAAAATATAGTTGTTCATCCTGACTGCGGCTTGAGAATATTAGATAGGGAGGTTGCAAAGGAAAAGCTTAAACTCATGGTTAAGGCGGCAAGGCAGATTGCGGAGGAAGGGCTTTGATCAGAAAGTTTCCAGTTGAACAGAAGGTTTTTGAAATAGGTGGGGTAGAGTTTGGCGGCCAACCGGGGGAATATCCACCTGTACTAATTGGAAGTATATTTTTTAAAGGCCACAAAGTGGTTTTTGATCCTAAAAAGGGGTTATTTGACAAAGCCAAAGCCAAAAAACTGATTGAAAACCAAGAAAAATATTCTAATGAGACAGGCTGTCCTCACGCAATTGATGTCATCGCTGAAACACCAGAAGCCATGAAAAACTATCTATCTTTCATATTCGAAATAACCGATGCACCCATTTTAGTTGATTCCCCGAATTTTAACACCATAATTGAAGGTTGTAAATTTGCCATAGAAATAGGAGAAAAAGACAGAATCATCTATAATTCATTAGGTCCACGCATAAAAGATGATGAACTTAAAGGAATCCAAGAACTTGGCGTTGATGCAGCCGTTTTACTTGCCTTAAATACCTCAAATCCTTTTCCAGACGGTACACTCAAAATACTTGAAGAAACCTTACTTCCAGCAGTTACAAAAGCTGGAATCACAAAGCCATTGATAGATACTCCCATTTTAGATTTTTTTACCACCTCCTTTGCGATAAAGGCTATAGATAAAGTTAAGAGTAAGCTGGGTCTTCCATGCGGCTGTGCTCCATGTAACGCTTCCTTTATATCACGTAAAATTTGGCCTTTCAAACGTGGTTCATTTAGAACCTTTCACACCGCTATAGTAACAGCAATTCAATTAGCTGGTGCGAACTTTATCATATATGGTCCTATTAGGTATGCACCCTATGTTTTTCCCGCATGTGCTGCCGTAGAATCTTTAATAAGCTATGGACTGAAATTTGAAGGGATAAAAATAAAGTCGGATATTCATCCGTTGAAGGTATTCGTCAAAAAACTTAGAAAAATATTTTAATTTCAGATTACAATTTAGGTGTTCACAAGACGTGTCTTTAATATTTGATTTTTACAATTCTTAGATTTCTTAAGTAAAGTGGCTGCAGATGTTTATATATTTGATAACAAGGTATAACTAATTAGTTTTCTTTTAAACACCTTATAATATCTTTTTGCATTATTTGAGTTCCAAACATTATCAAAAAAGTTGCTAAAAACGTCAAACTAGAAAATATATTAGCTTTACTAACCCTTACATGGATTTTTGGCGACTCAGCTGAATAAGAAGATAAGGAGGTTCTCTTAAATATGTGCGCTGGGTGAAATCGGCAAGGAAAATAAATTCGTAAAATGAGAAGCAAGGCCAGGACTAAATGAAATTGTTTACCCCAAATCTGATGAAAAAATATTTATTCTGGGGTTTAAAATGCTACTCTAGCTTCAATATACGAGAATCTGTAAGTTAGCGATAAAACAGTGAGTTTTATTAGTGATGAAACAAAATTTACGAAAATGACTATGTAGTTTAAGTTGTGAAGGTGGAGGTTGTAATTTGCCTAAAAAAGAGAAAATAAAAGAGCTTGCT
>CAYYZD010000064.1:0-8480 GCA_964476035.1 uncultured archaeon | reverse complement strand
TTTCCGCAACTTTTCTAACATGACCGGGATTTGCCATTATCCCCCTAAAATCGTAGGGACTATCCGATTCCAAAACTATTTTACATAAGGGGGTTTGTCTAATAATCTCCATAACTCTTCTGGAATAGGTAATGGAAAGATTTGTGGAAATGTAGTACCCACTACTTAAAATATCTTGGAGAACTGTAAATGAACCAGTATACCAATGAAACACAGCTTTTTCAATACCGTATTTATTTAATAGATTTATAATTTCTTTTTCCGCATTGACAGCGTGTATATTAAGTGCTAAGTTGTATTCAGCAGCTATCCTCACAAAAAATTCGAAAACTTCCCTTTGTCTTTGCCACTTATCTGCCCCTTTTATAAAACGAAAATCTAAGCCTACTTCCCCTATACCGGCTAAAATTTCAACGTTTTCTTCGATTAATTCCGATATTTTCTTTACTTCCTCATCGGTGCTTTTCCAACTTTCCCAAGGATGTATACCAACACATGGAGTCAAGAAATTGTTCTCCTTCGAGGCTTCTAAAATTTTTTTACTACTTTCAAAATCCATACCCACTCCAACGATATAAACAACACCGTTTTTTAAGGCTTCTTGAAAGATTTTTTTGTCATTTCCCTCCTCTATATAATCATCAAAATGACAGTGACAATCAACTAGTTTAACTGGCACACCTATTCACCGTTTTAAGGTCAATAAGTTATGCTAGAATGTTATCTAAGTTTTTCTCCGCATACCGGACAAGTCGACCTAACCATTAACCAAGTATCTAAATGTTCCTTATGGAAGAGGGTTTTACAGTGAGGGCACTGTGAAGTTTTTTCCCCAGCTTGAATCACAACATCACATATGGCGCATAGAGGTATTTTATTACCACAATTTGGACACACTTCCATATTTATAGGTATTTCTGTCCCACAATAATAGCATAATATGGTTTGTCTATCTTCAACGGAGGGGGCAACGATTTTAATCGAAGAAGTAGCAAAGGCAAACGCCACTACTAAACCGACACCTAATGAGGCGATAGCAGATGAATAATGAATTGTTCTAAGATAAAAATAACCAAACCCACCTATTGCAACTGCAAAGCTACCAAAAGACAACATTATTTTCTTACTCCATGATACTGTTGTTTCCCCTAATACCATACCAGTAGTTCCAGTTACAAATGCTAGAATCCCATAATATAAGTCCGGTAAAAACTTCCACCATATGTAGCAAATAGTTCGATAAACAGCCCATATTGTAAGAAGTGTCGAAGAAGATAAAGTTATAATTGAAAGTCGGTCTTTCCAAGAAAGTCTCATGATTAGAATTGAGACTCCAAGAATTATCGGGAAAACTACGGAGAACGTGTGAGGTATATAAAGGGATGAAAAAATTCCTAGGGAGATTAATAGTATGGATGATGAGTACAATACAGGGACAATTAGCTTTTCCCTATTTATAAGGGACATGATAAAGAGCAGATCTCCCACGCTAACCACAAGGTAGCCATATATAAGATCAGGGTAGGCAGTCCACTGATAATAACAATAAAGTCTCCAGATACCCCACAAAATTACCAAAATACTTAATATGACCCACAAATATTTGTTGATATTCTCAACGGTTTTGCAACGCCCTCTAAAACCGCTTCGCATTAACTCCTCCACCAATCTTCTTCATTCCAAAATAAACTAAATATTTAGGATATTAAATTCCAACTTCAAAATATAAGAGTGATGCATGAATAATTAGGTGTTACTTAGATTACAACTTTTAGGTGTTTTCAAATGATTTTTGATCCTTTCAAGAAATTAGAGGAAATTCAAAAAGTGGTATGTAATGGAGATAAAAGAAAGTATTACAGATTTAGAATTAGCAGACAGTATGCAGGAGATGTTACTGCAGACTGCGTAGGATGTTTTCTAGACTGTGCCTTTTGCTGGTCCTCAAGAGTAAATAGCAGACCAGCTGAAATAGGTAAATTCTACTCTGTTGAAAAAGTTTTCAAAAAAGTCGTGGAAACTGCCCGAAGAAAGAAACTTCATAGAGTTAGATTCTCGGGTGGTGAACCAACACTATGCATAGAACATTTCTCCAAGCTTATTGAACTTCTCGGTGAAAAAGCCTCAGATCTCACCTGTATTATCGAAACTAACGGTATTCTAATTGCTAAATTCCCAAAATTAGCAAAACTTTTAGCTAGCTACCCAAACATGGAAGTTAGAGTGTCAATTAAAGGATTTGATGAAGAATCGTTTGAAAGAATCACAGGTGCGGATAAAAAGTATTTTTGGTGGCAAATAGAAGCCATAAAAACCTTACTAAAACACGGAGCTTATGCATACTGCGCAACCATGTGGGAAACAGCTGGACCAAAAGGTGTCGAAAAGCTAATGAAAACTTTATTAAAACATGGTGTAGACGGTCTTGAGCTTGAATGTCTCTATCGATACGACTTTGTAATGAAGAGAATAAGAAAAAGAGGAATAAAATTATATTAAGTAAAATCTCACAGTTTAAAAAGTAAAACTATCGATTCCGCAAATAAGCCTTCATCGCAATGAAGGTGACATAATGAGTAGTATGATATTAGATGGAGCTATCAAGAAAGTTAGTAAGGATAATGTTATTTCTGTATTAAAAAAATTAGTAAGTATTCCGAGCATGACTGGAATGGAAAGAGAAATCAGTGAATATATTTTTAACACATTAAGCGATTGGGGAATTTCTGTTCAAAAAAACTGGGTGGACAAAAAACGTTTTAATGTAGTTGCCCGTATCGGAACGAGGGAGAAAGCACATTCACTTATGTTCAACGGTCATGTAGACACCGTATATCCGGAAACTAGCGAAGAATCTTTTGAACCTAAAATTATAGGTAACAAACTTTACGGATTTGGATCAGTTGACATGAAATCTGGACTTTCCGCAATGATGGAAACAGCCAGAATCCTTATTGATTTTGAAAATAACATGGAAAGAGGAATTATTTTTTCTTTTGTCGTCGACGAAGAGAGGGATGGGAAGGGTACTCTACATTTAGTAAAATCTGGCATCCGTTCCAACTGGGCGATTGTAGCTGAACCGACAAATATGAAGATAGTTCCTTGGCAAATGGGATATTTAGATGTTGCTGTCACTATTTACGGCAAACCTGCTCATGGAAGTTTTCCTAACAGAGGTTTAAACGCAATTTATGGCGTATTTAAATTCTTAGAGTTTTTCGCAGATTCAAAGCTTTTTAAGGTCGAAGATAAAATCTTTGGAAGAGCCTCCTTTAATGTAAATAAAATATTTGGCGGGTCAGGTCAATTAATAGTGCCACACCAATGCAGAGTCGAAATAAACATAAATCTCCTACCAAATCAGACCGAAAGCACTGTTAGAGAAGAAATAGCAAAAATATTAGAAATCCTTAAAGAAGGCGGATACATATCTGGCTTTAGAATAAGCACATCAGACTACGGGCCTGCTACCAAATTGAACGGTGATGAGACGATTGTTCGCACTATATGCGAAGTTTATCGAAAAATCTTGGGGGTAGATCCGGAATTAAGTGTTATGAAATCTTGGACAGACACCGAGACTCTGATTACCAAAGCTAAAATACCAACCATAATTTTTGGGCCTGGAGACATAACAATTGCACATACACCAGAGGAACATGTATCAATTAAAGATGTCTTAAATGCGACCAAAGTATATGTGGCAACAGCATTAAGTTTATCCCATACTTCAACATAATTTGTAAGAAATCTATATATGCGTTATCTCCGATCAGTTACATCAATTAAATTTGATGTTCCATGAAATCAAGCTTTAAGACAATTGAAAAGATGGAGGGTTAATATGAATGTTGGAGGTCCTGAAATTTTAAAGACATTTGCAAAGGAAGCTTCCATGAAAGGTGTTGTTAAAAGAGAAATATCAATCGAAACAGTTAGAAAAGTTATCCGCGCACTATACAGACTAGGTACTGTTGATTTTTGGACTGTTACATCAACTTCAGGCGAATATATAATTGATGTCTTTAAAGTTTTACTAACATTATTAGAGAATGGAATAGTCAAAAGGAAAAGCACAGACATGCTTACTCTAACAGATAAAGGCATCCAATTAGCCCAAGAAGTTTTAAAATTAAAGTATAAAGAAATTTTTACATGCAAATTATGTCACGGTAAAACAATAGTTATTGAAGGTATATTCTCAGAAATATATGAAAAATTCAGCAATATCGCATCAAATCGTCCCCAGATTAGATATGAATTTGACCAAGCACCTATACATCCTCGAGACGCAGTTAACAGAACGGTTTTTATGTATGAAAAAGGAGACTTAGAAGGGAAAAACATTATTTTACTAGGTGACGATGACCTCGTTAGTCTGGCCATAGCACTTACAAAATTACCTGAAAAAGTTACTATATTGGATGTTGATGAAGATCTTCTTTCCTTCATTAAAAAAGTCTCTGAAAAAGAAAAATTAAACATAGAAGTTATAAAACATGATTTAAGACGACCCCTTCCAAAAAATCTAACAAATACCTTCGATGTTTTCTTCACAGATCCTCCTGATACCTTGTGGGGACTAATATTATTTATTTCACGTGGCGTAGAGTCATTAAGAAAGGATATTAGAGGTGTTGGGTACTTTTGTATGACTCATGCTGATTGCCCCTTAGATCGTTGGAAGAAAGTTTTTGAAGCAGTTTTGGAAATGGGCATGGTTTCAACAGATATAATTCACGATTTTAATACTTATGTGGATCTTGATGTAAGTACGGAAGATTATGTAACAGAAGGAATTAACAAATTTTTCCCTCCACCCAAAGAGCCTTGGTATAAAAGTTCATTAATCAGAATCGAGAAAGCAGGTGAACTAAAACCATATATTGAAGGTGAAATGAAAGGAGAAGAACTCTACGATTACCTATTACTCTAAGCAGAAAATGCTTCTCAATCGAATTAATTGCTACTAATCATTCCAGTATAAAGGCTGGTCAGCTTAAGCTTGCTAGGGCTTTTAGCTTTTCCAATTCTTTCCTCATCTCTCTTTTTAATCTTTCAAAATCGCTCATCTCTTTAATAGGTCCAACTGTTTCTATAGGTGGCTTAGGCTGCGCCGTTACAGCTGTTGCTGGAACAGCTGGAACGGCTTTTGGAACTGCTATTTTCCTTTCCAAGTCGTCTATTTTTGTTTCTAAGGACGATATTCTTTGTTGAAGAGATTCTATTATCGGGAACTTTTCAACAATTTTTTCTATGTTCCTTAACCTATTATCAAGGTCATTTAGCGCAGAAGTAGTCATCTTTATGAAACCTTCGATAATATCTACTATTTCCTTAAGGTCCTTGACACCTTTTTTCCTAAATAACGGAATTATTAATCCCTCCATAAAGTTTAGTCTTAGGCTAATTTCACTATTATGTGGTGTTTTGTGATACGGGAATAGTTATTTCAAATGTGAGTTATATATCTTATTACATTCTAATTTACTAATAGTAATCGTGGCTAATGATTTAAAGATCGTACCTAGATAATAATTTATCGTTCATGATTCATTTTTTAAAGTTCCTGCTTTCCTTCAAATAAATAACACTTCAAAATTTTGTCGTCATATAACTAATAAGGAATGTTTATAAATTTCATCCACTTTTCCCTTCATTTATTTTCCAAAGCGCTGGAAAATACCAGTACTTTACCCCTTTCTCAACAACGGGATAAGCTATCTCTAAATCTTCAAACGACTTTAAAAGTTTTTGAACCTGATTAATTGAATATCTGAGTCTTAAAGCTATTTCGTCAATCGTAATTTTTCCATTTTTGTCATGGGCTAGTTTGAGAATCTCAAGTTGTTGATTCGAAAACCTATCAGCTAAAACGTATAAATGATCCACAATACACTCGAGAATTGGACGATCTCCCTTTAACCACACTTCAATAGCTTTCACCACATCCTCCCATGTGACATTTTCTATCTCCGCATAAGCTTTCGGCAAATTTAAAATCCCTCCACATTCTAAGGTCTTCTTCATCAAAGTCTTCCTTACTCTTTCCTTTTCGATCATTTCAGGTGCTTTCCCAAACATCTCAGCCAATGCTGAAGACACGGCCCTTAATCCTTCTTCAGCATCTTTAGCTCCAATGCCAAGGCTTTTCATAACCTCATGCCGCTTAGGTTTTCTCCGCAGCTTCTCTGCAAGTTTCAAGATTTCATGGTCTAGTAATGGCTTAAAATTGCGGCGAACTATATTAAAAGTGTAAAAATAGATTAGGACTAATTCTGAAAAACATATAAAAGCCATTGGGACAAAAATCACCGGATCATTATAAATAGCATAAAATATTAGCGGAGAATTTAGAATTATCAGAACAATAAGCACAAAAAGCGCAAACTTTTCATACTCCCCGTACTTAGACCATTTTGCCAATCGAAACTTCAAACCCGTCACAAAATTCACCCTTAAACAAAAAGTCTTAATTATTTTCCTTACCATTAAATGATTTAAATATATTCAGGTTAATTTAGAACTAAGCCTAAACATAAGCCAGCTGATTTACATTAAAACTAGGACATATGTCAATTTTAATAACAAAATTACAAGTAACCGCGAGATGGAGAGATCACTAAAAGCGTTTGTGATACCTAATTTAAAATTAACAAAGCAGCATTAACATATAAAAATAGCTTCACATTATAAAGCGTAGAACAGTTAAGTGATAAGCATGAAAATAACGTACGATAAAGGAATTTTCATCGAAAATAATGATCTAAAAATCTTATTAGATCCCGTAGGAGCTCCCTCAAAGAAACCTGATGTAATATTATTATCTCATGCACACAGCGATCACGCTAGGGGAATTTGGCAGAAACAATTATCAAATATACCAAAAATTATGAGTCCAGCAACAAAAAGAATACTTGAAAAAAGAAAAGGAAAAACCTTAAGAAATATCATTGAGATACAAGAGAAATGTGAGCTCGAGTATAAAAATTTAAGAATTTATGCAGCAAGTTCAGGTCATTGTACGGGGGCCCTACAATTTAAACTTATGATGAAAAACGTCGACGTAGTGTATTCTGGTGATATATGTTTAGAAGAGAGGATCATACTCAATAAAGCTGAACAACTAAACTGCGATATACTTATTTTAGAAGCAACTTACGGAAAACCTAACTACATTTTCCCAAAGAGATCCGATCTTTACAGAAGCATACTAAAATGGTGTAAAAACAACATAGAACTGTTCAGCAAAGTTTTCGTAGGCTGCCGAACACTTGGCACAGCTCAAGAACTAACAACACTCCTATCTCTTTCCATATTTGCTAACCCAATCTTTACACACCCCTCAATCGCAAAAATAAACGAAGTTCATGAAGAGTTTCACCATAAATTAGGCCGCTTTATATCTTATCACAATACTAACGACATTGAAGGTATTATGCTTATACCTTTAAACAAGACTTTCAAAAGAAATAGTTTTAATACCGGAGTTGTAACCGGATGGGTTGTTAAATCCAAACGTTCAGGATGTTTCCCTCTTTCCTCACACGCTGATTTTCAACAACTCCTAACTTACGCCAAAAATAGCAACGCAGAAAAAATATACACAATATATGGTTTTCCAAATAGTTTAGCGAAAGAAATAAAGGAAAGACTAGGAATAGATGCTAAAAGCCTCAGATAGACTTTTCTAGCAGTTCAAAAGCTCTTTCAACAGCCTCCTTTGGGCTCTCCACCACAATAACAGTCCTATCTCCTATAGTTTTCCCTGCAAGCAGAGCAGCCACACCTCCAGAAGTTCTAATAGCTATTACATGTTTTCCCTCAGCAAGAGTTAATCCCACCTCTGAAAGCGTTCCAGGACCCCCTGAAATAGCTATAACAACATCACTACAATTCACAACAATCAGATTCCTAGCACGGCCTATCCCCGTCGGAATAGCTACGTCAATGTAAGGGTTGGCTTCGGTCCTAGACCTGCCAGGCAATATCCCAATAGTCATTCCACCGTTTTCCTTCGCACCCTTCGCGGCAGCTTCCATCACTCCACCCCTACCACCACAAACCAAAACTGCTTTTCTTTTTGCTATTTCCCTTCCAGTTTCTTCCGCTATTCTCCTTACCTCTTCACTTATTTCTCCATTTTTCCCGATAACACCAATAAAATAGCGCATTTAAACCACCTCAAGTTTAAATTCCTAACAATTCATTCTCCTTAGGTGTTAAGTATGACTATCTTTAATGTTAAAATGAATTGGAAAGACTTAATAGATTTTTACGAAAAGCTGAAAGACGAAATAGAGAATGTTAAAGGTTACGATTACAGCAAAAATTTATGGATTAAAGAATTTCAAAAGCTAATCAAGATGACTACAATTTCACTAATAATATTTAAGCTTAAAAGCGGCGACTATATTCACATTCAAATTTCACCTGAAGTAAAACCTAAAATAACCCTAACAAGAGAAGATGTCAAT
>CAYYZD010000063.1:0-8494 GCA_964476035.1 uncultured archaeon | reverse complement strand
TGAATTCATAAAATATCAAACTGGAGGATGATATCATGCCGTATATCGAGTCTGATGGCGTGAAAATCTTCTACGTAAAACATGGAGATGGCGATGAAACCATCTTCTTTGTGCACGGTCTTGGAGAAAGTCATGAAACTTGGAAAGAGCAACTAACATTCTTTCTAAATAAAGGCTACAAAACTATAGCTATTGACCTCAGAGGACACGGGAAATCGGAAATACCCAAAAAGAAAATTAAAATTGAAGACTTTGCAAACGATGTCCTTTCGGTGATTAAATCGGAGGGATTAAGTAAAGTTCATTTCTGCGGTTACTCAATGGGCGCACTTGTACTTTTCGAACTATATGATAAAAATCCAGAATATTTCAAAAGTTTTGTAGTTGAGGCTGCAGTACCGCAATATCCGCCAGCTCAAACAAGTTTACTTGAAAATATGTCCATGGATGAAATTGCTAGACAAGTCGCGGATTTTGCGGTTTCACCCGAAGCACCTGACGAACTTAAGGATGACATTTACAAAATTATTTCCAAAACAGATAAAGAAATTTACATAGAATCTGCTGAAGCTGCATGTTCCAAAGATTACCGGGATCTATTACCGAAAATCAAAGTTCCCACACTGATAATTTCCGGAGAAATCGATTACATATCACCTCCAGAAGCTGCGTACAACATGGGAAAACTGATCTCAAATTCAAAGGTTGTAATATTTGAAAAAACTGGGCATATGCCTCATAGAGAAAACCCCAAAAAATTCAACGAAACTTTACTTTCGTTTTTTAAGCATTTAAAAGGTGGAACGAGTGAAAAATGACATAATATTACGAACTGAAAATTTAACTAAAAAGTTCGGTGGCATTGTAGCTGTTGACCACGTTAATCTCAGAGTTAAAAGAGGCACATGTCATGCTATCATAGGCCCGAATGGAGCTGGCAAAAGCACATTATTTAATCTGATATCAGGCGTTCTAAAACCTACACAGGGAAAAGTTTTCTTCGAAGATAGAGACATCACTGGTTTACCCCCGTATAAGGTCACTGAGCTTGGAATTGGAAGGTCTTTTCAAATATACAATTTATTCCCCAATCTGACCGCCCTAGAAAATGTCAGACTTGCAGTTCAAGCTCGTAGAAAAATGAGTAAAATATTCTTATTCAAAAACGTTGGGAAATTTAAAGACTTAACATGGGAAGCTATGCGAATATTATCGTTTGTAGGTTTATGGGGGAAATCTTCAATACCAGCAAGGAACCTTACTCCTAGCGATAAAAGAAAGCTTGAAATCGCTATAGCAATGGCAGGCAATCCTAAACTTTTGGCTCTTGACGAACCGACTTCAGGTGTGTCGCTTGAAGAACTTGAAAGCGTAATTCAAGTAATTGAGAAAATTAAGAATATGCCAAATAAAACAATATTACTTATCGAACACAAAATGGACGTAGTCCTCAAAATCGCAGACATCATAACCGTTATGGACCGTGGAAAGATTATAGCAGAAGGTAAACCTAGTGAAATCGTTAAAAATAAAAAAGTTCAAGAAATCTACCTAGGTGTTGAAATATGACCAATGAAATCCTTGAAGTCCAAAACATTCATACTTATGTAAGTGGATACCACATATTGCAAGGACTTTCATTTAAAGTCAAAAAGGAGGGAATTACAACAATTTTAGGTCGTAACGGAGTTGGTAAGACAACTTTATTAAAAACCATAATAGGAATTCTAAAACCTACGCGGGGAAAAATAATCTTCAAAAACCTCAACATCACTGGTTTACCTCCACATAAAATTATAAATATGGGCATAGCTTTTGTTGCCGCTGAAAGAGCTATTTTTAGCGGGTTAACTGTTGAAGAGAACCTTAACATAGCATTTAATGGGAAGAAAGAAGAATATGACTCACGTTTACAAAAAATCTTTGAAATTTTCCCTGATCTTAAGCGCCTCAAAAAACTAAAAGCCAGAAATTTGAGCGGAGGGCAACAGAAAATGCTCGCTATAGCATGTGGGTTTATTAAAGAGCCGGAGCTTATGATGCTTGATGAACCATCCGAGGGTTTAAGTCCAGTTTTTGTGAAAGTAGTCATGGAAACTATAGAAAAATTAAGAGAAGAGGGCACAACCATACTCTTAGTTGAGCAAAACTTTAATGCGGTAAGAAAAATAGCAGAATTCTGCTATTTTATGGATAAAGGCCAAATAATTTATCAATCTGAAATAGAGGAAATAGACAAAAACCCTGACATTTTAAAAAAATACCTTGGTGTATCCATTTAGTTGTGAGGTGTGTTTTCATGCCAATTATTGACTGGGGAGTTTTAGTTAGCGCACTAATCGACGGCATCAGCTATGCGATGATGATTTTTGTTATTGCAATCGGCTTGGTTATAATTTTTGGATTAATGGACATATTCAACTTGGCTCATGCAGTCTTTTTTTCCTTAGGTGCTTATCTCTTTATCCAAGTGTATGTGTTAACCAACAACTATTTTTTGTCTTTGGCTATACCAACAATAATTGGATTTGTTTTAGGCGTGTTAATTGAAAGGGCTCTTATTAAACCTTTATATGGAAAACATATCCTTCAATTATTATTAACAATGGGGCTAATGATTCTCTTTCTGCAAATTCTCCAAGTAACATGGCCTGCTGGTCTATATTTCCCTGAAACTAAGATTTGGGTATTGTCAGGGATGATTAACGTACTCGGAACCAGAATAAGAGTATATAAATTCATTGTAATTATAGGTGGCATAATGGTTTTTGTTGTAATTGATATGTTATTGAGTAGAACTAGATTTGGTGCCATGTTAAGGGCTGGAACGGAAAACAGAGAATTGGCTGAAGCATTTGGCATAAATATTAACATTCTCTTCACAGTTGCTTTTTCCCTAGGAACTGGCCTTGCACTTTTTGGCGGAGCTTTGGTCGCGCCTCTCACACATGCTACAATAGAACTACCATTAACATTTACTTTGCTTGCTTTCGTTGTCCCGGTTGTCGGTGGAATGAAAAACTACAGAGGAAGCTTCTTTGCAAGTCTACTAATAGGAATAATCGACAGACTGGTGGCATACTATTTTTCCTGGCTGTCTTTTGCGATAGATCTAATTGTAATGATAACAGTCTTACTTCTTAAACCAGAAGGATTATTTGGCGGTGAATAAACATGTACATCTCTAATTTGAAAAAAATACTAGAAGAGATTTCTAAGAATAAAATAACAAGTTTAACATTAATATCTATGGCATTTGTTTTCCCTACAATATCTAGGCAGTTTGCATTAGGCCTGCCTCTCCTATTTGTTTGGGCAACCCTAGCAATGAGTTACGATATAATACTTGGCTTCTGTGGGATACCGAGCTTTGGTCATGCTGCTCCTTTCGGAATAGGTGTGTTTACATCAGCAATATTGATATCCAAGGGTTATCCCTTAATAATAGCCATTTTAGCAGCTGCCTTTACTGGAATGTTTATCAACATGGCTATGAGCCTACCATGCTATAGAGTCAAAGGAATATATTATGCAATATTGACGTTAGCTATTGCTGAAATGATACACATACTAATAAGTAATATAGCTAAAACTACGGTAGCCATAACGACAGGAACACCGCCAGAACTCGTAAATATTATTAATTTATGGCTTTTTGGTATCATAATTGTTATTTTATGTTCTTTTAGCAGTCTAGCTTACATTAAAAACACCATAACAACCAAAAATGGGAGAATTAAAGTCCTGAAAACTATTATTTACTTGTTATTTAGCCTTATCTTAATTTATGGTACATATGAGTACTTCAGAGACCTAACCCAACTGTTTTTTGAAGAAACTCTTTCTTATCCTAAATTGGTAAGAAAACTTATTCCACTTAATCGCTACTACTACACACTTATCATAATGCTCATAAGTTACATAGTCCTATATCGAATTCTCAAATCTCCTCTTGGAACGATTTTTATAGCCATAAGGGAAAATCCGGAAAGAGCTGAAATCATCGGTTACAACGTTTTTAGATACATTGTTTTCTCTTTCGCTATATCAGGTTTTTTTGCTGGTCTAAGCGGAGCAAGCTATATGATATGTATACCTACTGCTACCTTAGAAGTCCTTACATCTGATAAAACCTTCATAGCTTTACTAGGAGCTGTAATTGGAGGTTTGGGAACACTTACAGGTCCTCTATTTGGTGGTATGCTGGTTGGTCTATTAAGAGACTATTTAAGCAAAATAACCCCTAGTATTCACAAAATTTTACCATTTTTATCTATACAACAACTCCAACTCCTACCAACAGTCATCTTAGGTTTAATATACATAGCGATAGTCATGCTACTACCTTTTGGAATACTTGGAACTTGGTATTTCAAGGGATCAAAGGTTAAGAGAAAAATCAAAATGATTTTAACTGGTAGAGAGTGGAGATGATCTATCACAATTTTAATAACAATTAAGATATAGAATTAGCCATTAGGAGGAATTTGAATGAGTAGAGAAGCAAAAAAACCCGAAATCAAGAAATATGCAAAAATAATAAGTGCAGGAATGGCCTTAGGAAAAATAAAAGTCACAAATGACGAATATGAGAAAATTACTGGAGTAAAACTGCCTAGGGAGTGGAGAACAGCATTAGAAGAAAGAATAGGAATAAAATTGAGGTATATGGCAACACCAGATCAATCGCCATCTGATCTAGCTGCTGAAGCCGCTAAAAATGCACTTAAAAAAGCAGGGCTAACAATTGATGATATAGATTTAATTTTAGTTACGACAGATACTCCTGACTTTCAAACACCACCCACCGAGTCAGCACTACATCACAAACTCGGGGCAAAACTGAAAACAGGTGGATTTGACATAAATGCTGCATGTGCAGACATGACCATAGGTTTAATGGTTGCTTCTTACTACATAATGATGAACGACGATGTTAACTATGCCATAGTAGTTGCCCCTTATACCATGACAAAGTTTGTCGATTGGGAAGATGTAACCGCTTCTATTTTCTCGGATGCAGCAGGGGCAGTTATACTTGGTCCTTCCGATGAACTAGGTTTTATTACAGGGAAAATAATCTCTGACGGGTCTTATTGGGACTATTGGGGAATATATATTGGTGGTTATAGACCCGTGAACGAGGAAGTCATAAAGGAAAAGTGGCATAAACTTCGTTATTTAAAAAGATATCCTCCCGATGTCAATATTAGACATTGGCCAAACCTAATACGGGAAACAGTCAAAAAGGCAGGTTTAACTGTGGATGATATAAACCACTACTTTATAACCCAAGTAAATAAAAGCACAATAATTCAATTGATGCGTTTACTTGGCCAACCTGTTGAAAAAGCACATATGATAATGGAAAAATATGGATACACCGGATCTTCGTGCGCTTTCCTAGCGTTACATGATGCAATAGAGCAAAACAAGATCAAAAAAGGAGACTACTTGCTTTTCTGCACATCAGGAGTCGGCTTTGTCATGGCAAGTGCAATATTCAAATGGACATAATTTACAATTCCCTCATTTTTTACCAGTGTTCTGCAAGCCTAGGGAAACTTAAAATTTAGAAAAATATAAATATAAAAAGCTGTAGAATAATATAATCAGATAAATAAAGAAAGTTAGTACGAGAGGGGAAGTTAAATGGATAAAACTAAAGTTTTTTCGGTGATTTTGCTTTCCATATTTGTTGTATCACTAGTGTCGCTCTATGGAACGCCAGTAGCTATCGCACAAGATAACGAGATAAACATCGGAGTTGTTACAGCAAGATCCGGGTCATTAAGTTACTACGGAGACATGTCAATTAATGGTTTCATCTTAGGCTTAATGTATGGTCTAAATATCACCGAATTTAAGACAGTGACTCCAAATATGGAGTGGAATCTTACATGGGGAGACAAAGTAATACATATTATTGCCGCTGACACAGTTCCAGCCGGTGGCCAAGTCCCAGATCCGGCGACAGCAAGTTCTGCCGCTGAAGATTTAATACTTAATAAGGATGTAGACATTTTACTCGGAACTTCATACAGTCCAGCAGCTGTAGCATTAACCGAAATAGCTAAACAGTACAGGGTTGTATTTCTTGTGACACCTGCAGCTGATCACGAAATCACTAAAACGTATCTCAATAGGTATGTATTTCAAACCGCAAGTAACACATGGCATGATGCGATGACAGGAGCTAAATGGGCTGTTGAAAACATGGGCAAAACCTTTGCTTTTATAGCTCCAAGTAACACATGGGGACGCTCAACCGTTGAAGCTTGGAAAACCGTTATCGAGGAAGGGAACGGAACCGTTTTAGTAGAGCAGTATGCACCTGTAACTACAACTGATTTCACACCATATATTCAAGCCGTAAAAGCTTCAGGGGCAGAAGTTTTTATTCCCGTATGGGCTGGTTCAGGAGCATTTACACTTTACCAGCAAATTAACAGTTCTGGATTATATGATATAATGAATGTTACTTCAGGTATACCTGACCTAGCAACGTTAAACTTAGCTGGAATGGCTCAATACTTGCCAAACTATCGTGGCATGATGAAATACTGTTGGAATCTACCGCAAAATAACCCTGTGAACGAATGGCTTGTAGAAAAATATGTTGAGTTATACAAGGAAAATGCCCTTCCAACAATGGGCTCATTCATCCTAGCCTTCCCGTTGCCAGATCTATTTGTTGGTAATGGTTTTATCGCTGGGCATGCATTGGCTCTGGCACTTAAGAAAACTAATGGACAAACAGATGCTGAAAGTCTGATAAACGCGTTAGAAAACCTAGAATTCTATTCAGTTAAAGGAAATATCAAGATTAGAAAGGAAGATCACAGAACGATACAAGACATGTATATTGCGCAACTTACTTGGGAAAACGAAAGCTTAAAGCAATATTACAGCTACGATGAACTACCAGACCTCTACAAGCCATTCTACATTTACGGTATTTTCGCTCCAAAGTACATAGATACTATTGAAAACGTAACCCCACCGATTGAAGTTAATTTATATGAGGAAGAGGAAGTACCTCCACCAACGTTTCCAACATGGATGTTGATAACTGTAGGTGCCATTGTAATAGTAGTGATTGTGGTCGTTGCTTTACTATTCATGAAGAAAAAGTAAAGCCAAAAATCAATTTTATTTTTTATTCGAGAAATTTCAAAAACAATTTTTTGAAGATTTTAGGTTTTTCCAAAAACGGCGTGTGACCTGTTCCCT
The DNA here is from genome assembly GCA_964476035.1 of uncultured archaeon. GTDB lineage: Archaea > Asgardarchaeota > Baldrarchaeia > Baldrarchaeales > DXJG01 > DXJG01. Next base: position 1,261 of record CAYYZD010000063.1, on the reverse strand, counting down.
CCATAAACTTTATTTCCACATTTCCACCCTTCTCCTCGTACGCTTCTAAAACTCTTCTAATTTGATCAATCATAGGCTGTGGCGGAAAAACATCTTCACCAGGATAATCGGGGATAGTTCCTAAGAGCCCTAGTACTGCTGGGTCAAGTAATGACATATTCGATATAACTTGGTCTTTTTTGCCATGAATCCATAAAATGGGAGGTTTTGGCTCAGCTTCAACTATAATGGATAAGTCTAGATATTTGGGAGAAAAAGCATTCAAAACCCCTTTCTCACCTGGAGCAATATAAGGCCAATTGTTGCTCCTTATGTAGTTTCCTGGATAGTAATCATCACCTATTTCGGTCATAAAAAAAGTATTGAGAATTTTTTCCTTCAATTTCCCACTTAAATTAAAATCCTCAGCAAAATATATTTTTAAAGCATTAACAGGTGCAGATGGATGATCTGTCCCTCTATACTTCAACTTTAACATTTCAACAAACTCTGGGTTATATTTTGCCACTAAACCTGCCCCTGAACCAGCGTAGTCATCGTAACATGGGGTTCCATATTCGTCTCTAGTCCCCCCGAAGCCATACGGAGACACGGGATCAACGAGTATTACACCACTGACGTTCTCTGGTCTGTCTAGTAACATTTGAAGCACTACACCACCACCCATACTATGTCCGATAAGATAATATTTTGGATAGCTTAGTTTATTCATCAATTCCAGTAAATCATCAGAATATTCTCTTAACCCCTTTGTTGCATTTATCGGTGCTCTACCGCTTCTTCCAAAATTTCTAAGATCAGGAGCTACTATGTCAAATTTATCGGGAACTTGTTTAAACACATTAATCCAAACATCTGAAGAACAAAGATTACCATGAACAAAAAGTAAGGCTTCCTTATTCTTCTTACATAGATGTCTATAAAAAATTTCAACGTTAGAAAGCTTCATTTTCTCTTTCTTTACCTTCATTAACCTTTCACCTCATATAAGATTTCATTTTCAGAAAGAATCTATCTGTTAGATGGCTTCAATGTGTAAATCTCTAGAATTCTTATTATAGACTGTAAAATGCAGTTTAAGATTTAATTATTCTTTATTTGTAGGTTAAATGTTCCTTAATTTTACTTACAACTTTAATTTCCTCAATAATAGTGTACGGGTATTCCCCTTTCTCATTTTTTTCGTATGCTTTTACCATGTCCCAAACAGCTAAGAGAGCAGCTGAAACCCCGGTAAGAGCTTCCATTTCAACACCAGTTT
>CAYYZD010000062.1:0-8504 GCA_964476035.1 uncultured archaeon | reverse complement strand
AGCTAAAGGTACTCCTTCTTCAAGAAGTTTTTTGACAATGGTCCTTACCTTAGTTGATCCTCCACCTATTTTAACAATGGCTCCACTATTTACCCAGGATGGCAATTTTCTCATTCTACCCATGTGATCTGTATAGAGGGAAATCAAATCTGTGTAATTTTCTCCGTAAAACAGTAAAGCTGAAATGTGATCGTTCCAAACCTCTATTTTAATAATGTCCTCTTTTGTGAAATCGAAAACAGAATATTCAGGGTTTTTGAGCAGAACCGCCCTATAATAGTTGGTGAAGAAAAATGGTAGAGGTGTATAAGTTGTCCACCATGAGCCCCCAGACAAAAAAGAAATTATATTGAGAAGCATAGTTTCAGGAAACTTTCCTCTTCCAATGCCTTGTTCTTGAACCCATATACGTACTTTTGATCCTTTCATATTGATTTTGCTGTATTGAACTCCCAAGCCGAAAATTTTTTCTTCTCTGGTCGATTTAATTTTAAGCCTAAGCAGATCAACCGAGTTGTCTGGACTCACACTTATTGTCACCGAGATTTTTCGATTTTCCTCAAAAATCAATTTAAAATTAAATTTAACCGATAACGTATCTTTGAATGGATAAATTAAGCTTGGCCTACTTCCTAGTAATGTTCCTGTAAGTTTAAACTCGTTTCCATTTAGAGACGCGTTTTCAACATTTACAACATCGTATTTGAAAATACTTGATTTTGCAATTAAAAATGAACCTCTATTCATAATAATTCTTTTTTTAATTAATTCTGCTTCAAGAAAATCGTTCAAATTAAAGGAAAGTATTGTTCTATTCAAGGTAGAGTCTTTTAACGTTAAAACTTCCTTATTTACAACGATTCTATAATTTTTATAAGTAAAACTGGTTTCTGGGAATTTTTCACCTTTACTAATGGTAATTAGATTAATTGAAACGACTATAGGGAAAAATACTAGAAATATAAGGGAAAATACAATAATGAATTTTTTATTTACTTTGATCTTCCTTAAGGATATGCTTTCTAGCCTTCTTGTTTTTACTTTCCACAAAAGATAAATCAGAAAAGCTTCAACAAAAAGAATTCCAATGTAAAAAAATGTTGCTAAAGAAGCCCAGCCTAAAATCTGATAAATAAATATAAATGCTATTCCGAAATATAACAAAACGCGATGTGGGGCAAGCACTTTAGACTTCAGGATTCGATTCTTTACAGATCTTAACAAGTCTAATTTTTGTTTCGAGAAATTGAATCTTCCTAGAATTCGAATAATTACCTTGATTATCAGCATTACAAAAATGCTTGCAAGAACAAAAACGCCTAGGTAGAGAGGTATTTCTCCATATCCAAAAAACATTTCATAAATAGTCCAAGGATCGTAGTAATAAAGCAATATGGCAGTTAAACCAGTTATAAATGTAAAAAGATTTACACTTAATTTATGAAGCCGTTTCACGGGCAAAGACCCTCCTCAACTCTAATCGCCTTACACATACACTACCTGTTTCTTCTGTTTGATATTGTTAAATAAAAGCTTTGCCATGAAAAGTGAAGACAATTATTTATTAGTTTTATTTATTCGCTGAGAAAATGTAAAATAATTAGGTATAAGTTCATTCATTAACAATTTCCTCACGGTGTCCTCATCCCTACCTTATGCACAACAAGGTATTCACATTATTAATTTTTGAAAATCTTTAAACCCACGAATCTTTCTCAAACATTGTTTCGAAATTATAAAGAATGTAAATTTCGCGCAAGGAATTTAGAATTAATTTGTAGTTATTACAATAATAGGTACTATTTATTGAAAAAATTATTAAGAAAATAAGATTTTTCAGATTTTTATTCTATCTTTCACGACAAAATCTTTATTCGAAAAACGTCTAACTGAAAAATGTAAAATTGTAGGTATAGTTATTACAACAAATAAGAGAAACAAAAACTCGCTGCGGGCGGCATAAACATGAAAGCTATTCCGGAAGAAATAATTAAGTTTTTTGAAAAAGACGGAAATAATATTTTACTTGTAAAAGGTGACCCTGGAACAGGAAAAACTATTTTTTCTTTGGAGTGCTTAGTCAACTTAGCAGAAAAAGGTTGTGGATATTATTTTTCTACAAGGGTAAACCCTAAAAAACTGTTGAAACAGTATCCCCATATAAAAAATGTAGTTCCTCAAGAAAATATTATCGATGCAACAGCTTCACATCTCTCTTTCAGTAAAGATGTTAAACAGATAATAACGTTTTCTACTATCCCAGAGTTTTTAAGAGAATTATACTTTAAACTCTCATCTAAAAATGAAACCCAGAAACCTTTTATTGTTGTTGATAGTGTTGATGGAGTTTGTGAAACTTTAAACGTTGAAAGAACTAGGTTCATGAGGGCATTTTATGAGCTTATTAGTGAGCTGGATGTTAATGCCATAGTTATTACTGAAAATTCTGGTAAAACAATTTTAGACTACATGGTTGATGGTGTGGTCAAACTGGAACAAAAACATTTAGGAAATAGAATTTTTAGGACAATGATAATTGAAAAACTTAGAGGGGTTGAAATAAAAACCTCAATCAGCCCATTCACGTTAGCCAATGGAAGATTCAGATATATTAAAAGATTAACTCCTGTAACACTTGAAAACCTAACCCCGCATCTTAAGCTTATATCTAAAATACTAGAAAATAGGGGTGGGTCTTTCTTAAACTATATTGTGCAGCGATTCATGGGAATAAATTTGCGTTTAGGCGATTTCGTATTATTTCAAATAGAGCCATCTATTCCAAAAATGTTAATATTGCAAGTTTCATTGCTAACTTTAATTTCATTTGTGAAATCAGGTTTTTGCAGCTTGCAGATTCCACCAGAATATGTTTACAGCAATAATCTACCTGAACTTTATAGTTCCATTCTAAAGTCCGATGTTGATAAAATAAACATTTTATTTTTAAATAAAAATTCACGAAACAGCTTTAAGGAAAAATTAGTTGAGAATTTGGAAAAAATATGTAATGGCGAAAAAAGTTGCATTCATTTTGCTGTTTCCGCTTTAGAATCCGCCTTTGATACGGAGGAAGCCAAATCTTTAGAAGATTTAATTGTAAATAAAGGTAAAAAGTCTAAGTCAATTATTTTGGCTACATGTTACGATGACGCAAAAACATTAGATTATTTAAAGAAACAGGCGGATATTATACTCAGATTATTCTATAAACACGGATGTATTTTTGGTTACGGTGAATATCCTGCAACCCCGATATTTACTCGTGTAAAACTGGGAGATCAAATGTTTTTAACAGAAGTTCTATAGCTATTTAGTTATTTGGCGAAAAAATATATCCGAAAGCCTTGTTCAAGCAACATTTGCATCATTTTCACAACTTAACTGCTTTGCTATTTCCAGTTTTCTAGACACACTGGTATAAAACTTACATTTAAATTTTAGGTTAATAAAATCTTATTAAGTCGCATTAACCACCTTGGAGGTTCTCTAAATTGTTTCTTCTATGAACAATTTATCTTCAATATGTAGTTCGATAGCTTCTGAGGGCATATTTCGACGCAGCTGCCAAAGCCTTTGCAATCATAAGTTATAACTGGTTCCCCATTAACCATGTGGGTTGCATCAACAAAACAAACATCCTTTGTACAAGCTCCACAACCAACACATTTATCGTAGTTAATTTTAACATTAACACCTGGCATCCTTTTCACTCTACTTACAATTTTAGGTGAAACACGTGGTAAAACCTTCCACAAACAGCAGAAAGGACAACAATTACAAATTGTGAGGAGCTTTTGAAGGTTTAACATCAAGCTAAAGAGAATCAATCCTTTCCCTCCCTATCGTGTATATTTCATCATCCTAAAAGCATGTAATTGATAATGTTGCCAATGACGGGTACATGACTCAATTTAGCAATAAGAAAAGGATATTGGAATATCTTTTCGAAAACTCGGTAAGCTAAAGGGATTTAACCATTAGCTTCTTCATCCACAACCATACACGATCTATTTTACTTACAAAATAACGCTATTCGATTTTACTGTTATGGAACATTAGAGATATGGATTGTAATTTTCTTATATTTTTCTCCTAGTTTTCTAATGAGTTTTTGATCAGCTGTGTAAAGTTTCATGTTTAAAGTATCTGCTAGAGCTATATAAGAAGCATCATAAATAGTAATGTCATTCTCTACCGCAATTTCCACCGTTTTCTCAGCTAACATTCCCTTTAATGAGTATAATTCTATTCCATAGCTTGAAAGCGATAAAGCAGCATTCTTAAGCTCTTCTCTCCCAAATAAATTGCTGTATTTCAGCGCATTTAACACTTCAAACGGAAGCAATTCAGGAGCAACTATAACTATTTCTCCATTTACATGCATATCTCTTAATTTTAACGCTTTGTCAGAATACTCTTCTTCTATGAACCATTTAACTATTACACTAGCGTCACTGACTACTTTTTCCATATCGACGCTCCCTCCAAAATCTTACAACTTCAACGCTGTCCCACCCCTCGGGAGCCTTCTTCCTTATTTTTTCGTTGAGAAGCACTGCCCTAGCAAGGTTTCTCCCTTCTTCTTCCTCTAAAACTTTTATTACTGCTCTTCTAATAACTTCACTCCAATTAATATGCCTTAATTTGTCCATACGTTTTTTAATGTCTTCACTCACTCTAACACTTATAATCGCCATTTCCTTTCCCTAAAACTTTACATGTAATACTGTAATATAAATATTACATTCAAAAATTGGATCGACTTCATATCTCCTTTGGTGATTAATGTTCATAGTTTGTTTAAAATGCGAAGTATTTTTATTATACTTCTTATTCGCTGGTTATACATTTCTTCGAATGTTTTTTCATATTTGTAGATGCCTTCCCCTGTTTTTATCCCGAGCTGACCCCTTTTCACCTTGTTTAGTAGCCAGTTTGGTGGTTTAAATCTTTCATCTTTTAAAGCGTTTGATAAGTAGATTGAAGCGAAATATATGATGTCTAGTCCTATGCAGTCGAGGTTTCTGAAAGGACCGAAAAGTAAGTATATGAGACCTAGGTGCTCTGTCCATGTTTTATCTATGTCCTCCATGTTTGTTATACCTGATTCAACTAGTTTTGATGCTTCTGCAAGTACTGCTGCAGCCATTCTGTTAACAAGGAAACCTGGACTGTCCCTGCATACTATGGTTTTCTTTTTACATTTATTTTCCAAAAACTCTTTTATCCTTTCAACAGTACTATCGGATGTTTGTGGTCCTCGAATTATTTCCACTAAGGGCAGAATGAAAGGTGGATTCATCCAATGTGTGCCTACCATTCTTTCAGGTTTTTCAATAGCCTCAGAAATGTCACCTATACTTATCACAGAGGTTGTAGTTGCAAGAATCGTATCTTCTGGGCAATATTTCTCCACTTCACTGAAAACTTTTCTTTTAAGTTTTAGGTCTTCAGGTACAGCCTCTATAACCAAGTCAGTTTCCTTTACACATACCTCAAGCTTATTTACTATGTTGATGTTTGAAAGCGCTTTATTAATATCTTTATGTTTAATGATTCTTTCTTCTGCCAATAGTTTTAGGTTAGATCTTATACGTTTTAAAGCGTTTTCCAAAATTCCACTTTTAATATCATATAGTTTTACGTTACAGTTGGCTTGCGCACATGTTTGAGCAATACCATGACCCATCAAGCCAGCACCTATAATAGAAACCTGGGATATTTCTCCCATTCAATCATCTCCATCTAATAGCCGATATACATATCTTTATGGCTTTGAACATATTCTATAAAATCCTTAACTATATTTTCTACGGAAGTATATTTGAGTATCCAGCCTACCTCCTCTATGCTTCGGTAAAGTTTGTCTTGACCCGCTTTAACAACAAGCATTGTTAGGAACGTCCACGTTTTTGCCACTCTTTCAGCTTCTTTTTCTATTTCCACATTAATCTTCACATTTGGAACATATTTCTTCAAGGTTTCAATCAGTTCTTTCATTGAAACAGGTACGCCTCCAACGATGTAAATCCTTTTCCTAACCTTTTTCGCCTTCCACAAAGATAAAAGAAAGTTTACTGCATCCTCTATGTAGATCAAAGGAAACATCGTGTCCTGTGGAATATATATTGTAACTGGTTCATTTAACGCTGCTTTCTCTATCAGAGTTGAGAATGTTACTGTGACTCCTTGACCTCTTCTTCCAGGTCCAATTACAACCGGAAATCTTACGCATCTAAAGTCTATGCCATGCTTATAGTGGTAAAACATTCCAACAATTTCACCAAAAACCTTTGTTACACCGTAGAAAGATGTCGGATCTCTATAGCTGTCCTCCTTTATAGGAAAACCGGATCTAGGACCATAAACAGATAAACTACTAGTAAAAATTACCTTTTTGACGCCTAGAATTCTAGAGGCTTCAAAAACGTTAAAAGTCCCTTCAACATTTGTTTTAAATGCCGATGCATGGCTTTTCTCAGCTTTAACAGCCAATTGAGTAGCTGTATGAAAAACGTCTTCAACATCATATTTACTTATTACCTCTATTATCTCGCTCAGTAGAGAAACATCTCCTTCCACAATTTTAACACTAGTTAATATGTCTTTGATTCTCCTATAGTTAATAAATTTATCAAATAAAATCACATCATAACCTTCTTTAACAAGATTTCTAGCCAAATGCGAGCTAATAAATCCGGTACCTCCAGTTAAAAGAATCGACATCCTTCACCCCTCTCTTTTATTGCCAAGATTTGACATTCCTACTATTTTACTTTTTCCCACTTTTACCAACTTATTGTTTATATTTTTCTATGTTCAGAAATTTTAAATATCTCATTTTACATAAAAGTGGGATAAAAATTATACGTGGGGAGTTGCATGGCGGAGGATGTAGCTGAAACCTATACTTTTAAAGAGAAAGCTATAGTATTGCTTGCGGCTTCACTTGGATGGGCACATGACGCTATAGGCCTCACGATAGTAAACTTTTTAGCAGTACCAATAATGGAAGAATTTAACGTAGGAAAAGTGGAAATGGGCTTAATATTTTCTGGACAATACATAGCTACAGTTTTTGGTGCTATACTTTTTGGTGAACTCGCAGACAGATTTGGAAGAAAACACGCATTAGTCATATCCATACTTTGGGATTCCATGTTAACAGCAACCTCAGCATTTGCACCAAACTACTGGGTATTAGCAGCGCTTCGAATCATTTCCGGCATGGGAGTATCATGGGGCATAGCATTTGCTCTTTTAAGCGAAATATATTCCCCTAAGCGAAGAGGATTATTCGGAGGTATTGTACACGCCACTTTTTGCTTCGGGTACATTGGATCAGCATTAACAGTTACCTTAGTTTACCCGATTTACGGTTGGCGTCCCTGCTTCTTTATCGCACTATTCCCAATACCGATTCTCCTCCTATTAGAGTTTGCTTTACCAGAATCTAAACTTTGGGAAAAATATAAGGAAATAGAGGAGGAAGTTGAAACTCTTAAAACAGGAATTCGTTTAGGTGAACTTCTAAAAAGCGTGTATTTTAAACTAACAATATTGTGTGCGCTTCTTTTCTGGGCAGCGGAGTTCGCCTATCATGCAGTAGTGGATTGGGCACCCACATTTTTAAGCGAGGAATGGGGTTTCGCAGTTGAAGAAGCAAGTTCTCTAGTTTTACTAGTAACTCTTGAGGCTGTTATTATTCTTCCTTTAATCGGCTTGATTAGCGATTTCATAGGACGAAGATCGTCTTTTGCTGTTTCAGCTTTTATAGGCTTAGTTGGAACAATCATGCTTGGCTACTTTACGTTAATAATGCGTGTTAAAGGGCTTGCAATAATATCACTTTTCATAATAGCTATGGGTTTTGGTTCCCACGCATTATTTGGTGTTTGGTCAAGTGAAATCTTCCCGACAAAGGTGAGAGCAACAGCTTCTTCATTTATATTTAGTGTTGCAAGAGGCTTAGCTCTTGGAGGCTTAATAATAGGATATCTCTCTACACTTGTTGGTTTAACAGCTGCAATGCTTTTAGCCGCTCCCGGATTCTTGTTAATGATTATACTTCCAATGTTTTTACCAGAAACCAAAGGTAAGGTCTTAAAGGCTATTGAAGAACCGGTGATATAAAATGACGGAAATTGATGGTGGAACTATTGTTGCAAAAGCTTTGAAAGCAGAAAACATTAAATGCGTTTTTACGTTACCTAGTGGCGAAATTCTCCCAATACTTGAAAAGCTAGTAGAAGAAGGCGTCCAGGTCATTACAACTAGGCATGAGCAAGCCGCTGGAAACGCTGCCGACGGCTGGGCACGTGTTACAAGATCTCCAGGAGTTTGCATAGTTCCAACTGGCCCCGGCCTTGCAAACCTTATTCCAGCAATCACGCAAGCTTTTTACGCAGGTAGTCCAGTGGTCGCAATCTCAGGTCATTCAGCATATAAATATACAAATATGAATGCTTTCGAGGAAATTAACGGAGTAGAAATCGTTTCAT
>CAYYZD010000061.1:0-8509 GCA_964476035.1 uncultured archaeon | reverse complement strand
TATCAATAGGGTGACCAATAGTTTTCAACTGTTCTAAACGATTTTTAACCTGAGCGTAAGGATCAAACATATTATGTAAAGCTCTCATAGTAGCAGGTTCACGACCAGTATAACTTTGAGGAACATCACCGAAAACAGAATCAGGACCACCAGGACAATAAATACAACGACCATGAGGACATGGATAAGGTTTAGCCATAACAGCAACTATAGCAATGCCAGAAATAGTACGAACAGGCTTCTTCTTTAAAATTTTCAAGAATTTTTCTCTTAAATCGAGAGAAATAGAATTTAAAATCTCAGAGTTACTAGGTATCCTATCTAAACCATACCTTTTACAAACCAAAGCCTTAATACGATTAACTTCATCCTCCGTTAGAACCTTACGGTTCAAGATTTCCTCAACAATCTCCTTATAAATAACTTCCAACAATATCCCTCGCATCGAATTACCCTTAATTAAAATCGTTCACAATACCTTATTACATTCAAATTCTAAGTCCCTCTACAAAACTAACGTCAAAATAAGATATGAGTATTTCTATGAGGAAAGTAAACAAACAGCAAAATCAAATAATGTCAAATAGCCTGTCCACTAGACTTTTTAAGAATTACATACTTAATATAATTCTTTCTATTTCTCACACGTGGAACAGGGCTTCTCCTAGGTTTAGCTTCCACTTTCGGAGTTTGATTCCTAACCTTTCCAGCCTTACTTAACGAACCATGTGAACCAGGCATAATTTATCACCAAGCCTATCCTCCCACTTTCCCTTATTAAACTTTATGTTCATAGTCCTCATACGAAACACTTCTAGTTATTAAACAATGAGTTAAACACTAATCTCCATTAAGAAAGAAAATAGCTGCAATTTTACTTTTGGTTTAATAGGCTTTTGATGTTAAGAAAATTTAAGAGTTAAGTTTGACAAGTAATCCAGAGGCATCTCTTTTAAAAACACCAAACTCGTCTTTCAGTCTCCTTAATATCTCACTATTAAACACAGGGCCGTCCTTACAAACCAGATACTCACCTATACAACAACTGCCACAAAGTCCTATGCCGCACTTCATGTACCTCTCTAAACAGGCCTGAACCTCTACTCCTTTCTCCTCGGCCTTATCAAAAATTTTCCTCATCATTATTTCAGGACCGCACATGTATACATGATCGTAATCCCTTTTCTCAATAAGTTTTGCAGCAATGTCGGAAGCGAGGCCTTTTAAACCTGCAGAACCATCATCAGTAACAACCATAAGGGAATCACGCTCATTTCTCAGAATCTTAGAAATTTTATCAAGAAATATTAACATCTTTTTCGTTCTAGCGGCTAAAATAACAGTAATGCTATCAGCGGTATTCAAGAGATCCTTTATTAAGGGATAAAGTGGAGCTATACCTATACCTCCACCAACAACGAGAACGTTTCCATTGGAAAGAGTAAAACCGTTTCCAAAAGGGCCTCTAATTCCAATCTTGTCACCAATGGATAAGCTATGTAGTGCAGCGGTAGCTTCACCAACCTTCTTTACCGTAATTCCTAACTCATTTTCACCAATGAAAGAAACACTCATCGGAATTTCATCGACGCCAGGAATCCATATCATAAAAAATTGTCCAGCTTTAGGGTTTTCTACATCTCTCCGGCTGAAAAATATACTTTTTACACCGTAAGCCTCTTCCACGATTTCCCTAACCTCAACTATCTTAGGACATTTCATACTCGTCACCACTAAACTCTATGAGCTAAACCCACTATACGATTGATATCTCCATATCCCCCTTTCTCCAAAAAATACTTCAAGCCTTCCGTAATTTCACTAAAGATCGATAATCCCTTTATTACACCACTTCCAATCTGCACAGCAGAAGCACCTGCCATAAGAAATTCAACAACATCCTGCCATTTACAAATTCCGCCTACACCTACAATAGGTACATTAACAGCCCTATATATTTCATAAACACACCTAATAGCAATGGGCTTAATAGCTGGGCCAGACAAGCCGCCAAAAACATTACTTAAGATAGGTTTCCCAGTTTCAATATCTATACGCATAGCTTTTACCGTATTAATCGCTGTAATAGCATCGGCACCTGCATCAACAGCAGCTTTAGCAATTTCTGTTATATCAGTAACATTAGGTGTTAACTTTACAAAAACAGGAATTTTCACCTTTTGCTTTACAGCCTCAACGACTTCGAATGTCAATTCGGCATTTTGACCAATTAGTCCAGCCCCAGCATGAGGACAAGAAACATTTAACTCTAAAGCGTCAACGCCAGCAGCTTCTAGCCTCAAAGCTACCTCAACAAACTCCTCAGCGTGTTCTCCAACGACGCTAGCAATAACAGGCACATTTCCCTTCCTTGCAATAGCCACCTCTTTCACAAAGTAATCCACACCGGGATTAGGTAAACCCATAGCATTAATAAAACCGCAATCAACTTCTACAATTGTAGGATTTAAATAACCGGGTCTCGGATGAAGACTAATAGACTTGGTAACAACAGCCCCAGCTCCAGCCTCAGCAACTTTCCTTAAAAGTTTCCCGCTAATTCCAAGAATTCCAGAAGCTAACATAGTAGGATTTCTAAGACGAACCCCAGCTATATCAACAGCAAGATTAACCATGCTAAATCCACCACTGTTTTAACTCCCTTTCAAGCTTATAAATATCAACGATGTCACCCTATTGAACTTCTTGTTGCGTCTTTTATTATTGCCACTAAAATTTTACCACTTTGTTGTTTTTCTAAATTAGAAATACTTCGCTATATGAGTGTAAAAATTTCAGTAAAGTAATAAATTCAATAAGGTGACATCATGAACAAAGCACTGTCGTCATTCTAAGGGTTATGAATCATCCGTATAAATTATTTTATTAAAAATAGTAAAACTTGTAAAGGGTAAAAACTACGAGTAAAAATGATAAATATCATAGGTTAACTACTTGATATAGGAGGAAAACTGAGAGCAACCGATGATGCTAGGAGGGTGGCGATTGAAAAAGGTACATTTAGTAGAAACCATATTAGGTATAGTGGTGGTAGATGATCAAGCAAATATAATAGAAAAAGAATTGTTTGAGAAAGATTCAGAAGGAATCGCAGAAAAAATATACAAACTACAACAAGGAGAAACAATCCCTGAACTTCAACAAATTGTTCAAAAACTAAAAAACATCGAAGAGATAATAGTGGAAGATGAATCACTTGCAAAAACATTAAAAGAGACATATCCAGCTAAAATAACTGTGGAAAAACCAAGCCCCATAGCTCAACAAATAAGAGCCCAAATCCCAGACCTAGCTCAAAAATACAACTACGTAAGCTCATTCCAAGAATACATCCAATTAACTTATCAAATAGCTACACATTTAACAAGAAAGAAAATTAGAACAGCAGCCGAAAAAAGAGATCAACTCATAGCTCAAGCAATAGAAACAATCGATGACATAGACAAAACGTTAAATCTTTTTGCATCAAGAATACGTGAATGGTACGGATTACATTTCCCAGAACTAAATAAGTTAATAGATGAACATAGAACATACATAAGATTGGTTAAGGAATTAGGACTAAGAAAAAATTACACGCGAGAAAACCTACAGAAAGCGGGGTTCCCACCAGAAAGGGTTAAAGAACTCGAAGAGTCAGCAAAAACATCTATGGGTGCGAACATAGCGGAAGAAGATATGGAACCTCTACAAAAATTCGCAAGTATAACACTAAAATTATATCAATTACGAAAGGAGCTAGAAGAGTACATTGACGAATCTATGAAGGAAACAGCACCAAACATAAGAGGACTAGTAGGGTCTCTGCTAGGAGCAAGACTGATCAGCCTAGCAGGGTCATTAGAAGAATTAGCTAGAATGCCAGCATCAACTATTCAAGTACTCGGTGCAGAAAAAGCTCTTTTCCGCGCGTTGCGAACAGGTGCACAGCCACCAAAACACGGGGTCCTTTTCCAATACCCAGCTATTCATGGCTCTCCCAGATGGCAACGAGGAAAAATAGCTCGTGCCGTCGCTGGAAAACTGGCAATAGCTGCAAGAATTGACGCCTTTTCCGGGGAGTACATGGCAGATGAACTAAAAGCAGATCTCGAAAAACGAATTGAAGAGATAAAGAGAAAATATCCAAAGCCTCCGAAAAGGAAAAAGCCAGAAAAAGTTAAGAAAATAAAGATACACAAAAAGAGAAAGGAAAAAAGAAAAAGAAAGGGGAAATAACATGAGTGTTAGAGTCGAATCTCACGAAAAATTTGAAAATATCTACTGGGTAGTTTTTGAAGACACGGGGGAAAAGAAACTAGCAACAAAAAACTTGGCTCCAGGCCACACGGTTTACGGTGAACGTCTAATAAGATACAAAGGAGAAGAATACCGTTTATGGGATCCTTACCGATCAAAACTAGCAGCTGCAATACTTAAAGGAATAAAAGCTATCCCAATAAAAACTGGAGGTCACATTTTATATTTGGGAGCTGCTACTGGATCAACAAGTTCTCACTGTAGCGATATCGTCGGACCTAATGGTATAGTCTTTTGCGTAGAATTTTCGCCACGGGTCCTAAGAGAGCTGGTAGGTGTAGCAGAGCATCGCAGGAATATGATACCCCTACTCGAGGATGCACGATTCCCTTGGAAATACAGAATGCTAGTATTGCAAGTTGATATCGTTTATCAAGATGTTGCTCAACCTGAACAAGCAAAAATATTAGCAGACAACGCAGACTTTTTCTTAAAACCTAACGGCTGGGCTTTATTAGCAATCAAAGCTCGAAGTGTTGACGTTACAGCAGAACCGTCAGAAATATATAAAAAAGAGATAGAAACACTAGAAAAGAGAAACTTCGAAATAAAAGATGTAGTCCATTTAGAACCTTTCGACAAGGCACATGCATTCCTTGTTATGCAGTACAAGCCATAAAAGTCACAATATATGCTTATACATGTTTTCCACAAACAGGCTATATTTTTAAATCAACATTTTATCAGTCTCAAGTGGGCAGTTTGTGACTATGTTGCGCTGTGTAACATCTCTTCATAAGGGTTTAGTATAAATGTTGTAATTTCATTAAAGTGAGGGCTAAAGCAATGGGTGAAGATAAGTTTCTAAGGGTACTATGGAAATATGAAATTGAGAGAATTAATGATCATCTACCTAAGAAGACTAAAACATTGTCAAATCTTTTAGAGGAAGAGGAGCCATATGTAATATCGAGAGATGGCAGTAATTTTCTAATAGATAAGGATGAGTTAAATTTTCTCGCTTCTTTCATTCCCAAAGAATTCCATAAGTTACTTAGATTGCCTATTGTTCTTATCCGTAGGTTAGATTTAGGCAAAGGCGTATTTACAATTGGCGGCGGAAAATTGGAATCCTTCGTTGTTCACAAACTTTTAAAAAATACGGATGCTTCATTCTTTGAATATAAAGACGTTGAATTACCTCCATATATTTATTGGCCTCACGTCGTTGAATTGCGAAGAATGTTTAAAACAATCATTACGATCGGTTTCGGTGTTTCCAAAAAAGATATCAATGATGCCAGAAGATTTCTTAGAGGTTATTAATAAGTAGTTAAATAGCGATTAATTTTTAAGTTAGTTATTTATTTATTTCTTAGAAATTAAGAGGCAGTTTCCATGCTCCCAGAGCGACTAATACTATTGGAAAATGTAAAAAAAGTATTTAAAGAAGCTGGTTTTGCTATTTCCATATATTGTAAAATAAAATCAACATGTTTTGACCTTGTTGCTAGAAAAAACAGAATTCTTCTATTCGTTAAAGTACTATACAATGTAGATAGTTTACAACAGGAACATGCTAAAGAGCTAAAACTCCTTTCTCTCATATTCTCCGCTTCTCCACTAGTTGTAGGAGAGAAAAGCGGCCACACAGCATTAGAGGATGGAGTAGTCTATGAAAGATATGGTATACCAGTAATTAACATTAATTCTCTTATTTACGCCTTAATTGAAGGCAAATTCCCGATAATTATTGCCAAAAGAGGTGGACTTTTCGTAAAAATAGATAATAAGGTCCTAAAATCGGAAAGAATTAGAAAAAATTTATCACTCGGTATGCTGGCTGAAATGGTGGGGGTTTCCAGAAAAACTATTTATGAATACGAGAGAGGTACCATGGATGCAACCGTTGATACCGCACATAAATTGGAGAACCTTTTAAATGCAAAATTAATGCAACCAATTAACGTATTTACATGGAAAATTGAAGACATAGAGTCGCTGGAAAAGGAAAACGTTGAAAACGAGCTAAAAGAAATCGTATGTGAATTGTTATCTGAACTAGGATTCGGAGTTATACCAACATTTAGAGCACCGTTTGATGCTGTTGCAAAAACTCCTGAAGCTAGGATCGTTTTACTAACTGGGGTAGGATACCCAAGCGAAAGGGGCATAAGGAAAAGAATAAAGGTTGTTAGAAGTATATCCCAAATAATGCGAAAATATGCTGTCTTCATTTTGGAGGGTAAACGTGTTTCACCTAATATTGATGGGGTACCTATACTTAAAACCAGCGAGTTAAAGAGAATGGAAGAGCCTGAGGAACTACTCACTACGATCATGAAAAGACAAGTTATCAATTAAATTTACAAGAGTTTTTTCTGTAAGACGTGCATTTCATAAATCCTCCTCGCAGTTAACCACGTTCTTCGAACGCAATCAGGTAATTTTCGGTATCTCCTAACATAACTTTCCAAAAATTGGATGGTTTTTTTATCAGAAGGATATCCGGTACCAAAATCTCCGTATAGCTTTTTTAATTCTGCAATTATTTGATCTCTTCTAACTTTGGCTATAATAGATGCTGCGGAAACAATAGGGTAAGTTTTGTCCGCCTTGTGCTCAGAAACGATCCTTATCTTTTCCATCGACTTTGGAAGAAAAGATTTAATAGTTTTAGTAAATCTTTCTGCTTTAACATCGGCAGCATCTATGTAAACCTTATCGGGGTTCAAGTACGTAATTAGTTTAGCCATGTGTTCCGCTTCTAATGTGTTTAACGTTTTATTTAAAGCGAATCTTCGGTCTATTTCCTTAGGGCTAATTTCTATTATCATAATTTTATCTGCAATTTGTTTAATGGCATCTGCAAGTTTTTTTCGCATGTTAGGTGATAAAAGCTTAGAATCTCGAACCCCCAGACTATTAAGATGAGCAATGTTTTGCTGTTTCACTAATACCCCTGCAATAACCATCGGCCCTATTACTGGCCCTCTACCTGCCTCGTCAAGACCCAGTATCTTCAACTAAGATCTTCCCCTCTTACATAGACTTTAAAGATCTTTTTATTCTAGCATGCTGATATATTTGGTAACATTGATTAATTATTATATCTCTGAAATCGTGGAGGAATTATTGTTGTTTAAATGTACCGACGATTGTCCAGCTTATGAATGGTGTCATACAATTCGTGAAATGGTAATCAAAAATTTTGCGAAAGCTGTAGAGCTATTCAGAGAAACCGAAAAACCGCAATTTTTTAAGCGAATTAGAGAAAAAGGCATCAGATTTTCCTATCCGGCAATGAAACCCGTAAACATGTTCAATAGAGATGTTTCAGTCGCAGCAATACAGGTATTTCAAAAAAACAGTAATAGAAAATTAATAATTTGTGAACCACTTTCCGGATGCGGGGTTCGTGGCATAAGATATGCTAAAGAGATCGAAGGAGTCAAAAAAGTTGTAATAAATGACTGGAGTCCAGTGGCTTTTTCTTTAATGAATAAAAATGTAAAAATTAATTATGTAGAAGATGTAGTGGAGACTTATAATGAGGAAGCTTCCTCACTGATGTGTAAACTCTCTGCTCGTGGGTCACGATTCGATGTTGTAGACATAGACCCTTACGGGTCGCCTGTTCCATTTTTAGATGCAGCATTTAAAGTCCTAAAAGCTAAAAATGGCTTTTTATGTATAACAGCAACAGATACGGCAACTCTTTGCGGGGTTTATCCTGAAACTTGCTATAGGAGGTATCACAGTAAGTCCTTGAGAACCGAATATTCCCATGAATTAGCCGTGAGAATCCTTATAGGCCATGTTGCGTTCGAAGCAGCAAAATATGACATAGGAATCGAATCAGTTTTCTCGTATTTTAATGAACATCACTTAAGAATTTTCCTGAAGACTAGTCGGGGCGCTAAGTGCGCAAATAAGAGTGTTGAAAAACTAGGATATGTAGTACACTGCTTTAATTGTAATCATAGGGAAGTCCTAAGGGAGCTTGTAGGTTTCTTACCAAAGGCATGTAAGATATGTGGTTCCAATAAAATAAAACTAGGAGGGCCAATTTGGGCGGATAAAATATTAGAAAAAGATTTTTGTAAAAACATGATAGAAATTCTTGAGAAAACAAATTTCTATACAAAAAGATATGCCTTAAAATTTGTAAATAAGATTCTTGAGGAGGCCGATGCGCCAATATTTTATCGCGATATCCATAAAGTTTGCAAAGAAGCTAAGGCTCAAG
>CAYYZD010000060.1:0-8532 GCA_964476035.1 uncultured archaeon | reverse complement strand
AATAAAATTTCCCTCTGGAAAAACTTTTTCAAAACAAATTTAAACTGGAAGGAATTAAATCTGCTTGAAAGAACAAAGCAGCAACTACCCCATAAATTTACCCTCCAAGAATTAAAAGAATTCCTTGAAAACCTAAACTTAGAAAACGAGGAAGATAACCTTATTAGAAAAACACTATGCAATAAAATAGCTAACATCGTTCAACAAATTGAAAGAAAAATCTAACTTAAATCTTGGTGCAATAATTTGCTAAACACTTACAACCCAATTACGATTTTGGATAAAAAAGAAGAGTTATTAAAAGAATTGGAAAAAATAGCTGAACACGCAAGTGTTAAAAAAGCTAAGCAAGATTCTCATGCATACAGAATCCCTAGACCATGTGGAATTACGGTTCATCCAGGACTAGGATGCCCAAACAACTGTCTATACTGTTATTTAATCGATTTTGGACCAAAATTTCAAGAACCAAAACCCTACAAGTTAAGCGGATTTGAAGTAAGCCTTTCCCTACTCTATAATAAATGGTTTATACCCGGAGAAATGGGAACTTTCATAGCAATAGGCAGTGTTTGCG
Organism: uncultured archaeon; assembly: GCA_964476035.1. Taxonomy (GTDB): domain Archaea; phylum Asgardarchaeota; class Baldrarchaeia; order Baldrarchaeales; family DXJG01; genus DXJG01. Next base: position 7,955 of record CAYYZD010000060.1, on the reverse strand, counting down.
AACCATTTCACCCCATCTTCTACGAGAAAACTATCGACTACCTGAAATCTTTCGTAAAATACCTAAAGAATCCAATACAATTTTCAACAAAAATGTTTTTGGACGCCAAGCAAGTTCACGAAGTTGTAGAGGCTGTCGAAAAGCATCCACTAAGCCCCCTCATAACTATAATAACAATAAAATATGCAAAGAGCTTAGAACCAAATGTACCAACACCAGACAAACGATTCGAAACAATATCAAATTTAAGAGATGCTGGTTTTAAACCAGTACTTTTTCTAAGACCAATTATCCCCGGGGTAACAGACAGAGAATTCGAACAAATATTTGAGAGAGCATCCGATGCAGGAGCCGTGGGAGTGGTTATCGGCACTTTACGAATATCTAGAAAAATACTAGAGAGATTAAAAAAGGCTCAAATAGATTTGCATCCAATAAAGGAAAGAGCTGCAAAGATAGGAGGAAAACAAGTACATCTAAGTATCGCAGACTTAAAAGAAGAAGCTCTTAAAATAGCCAAGGAATTTAAACTTGTACCATTTAGGTCAGCTTGTTGCGCCAACGCCTTTAACGCTTCAATTCCTTGCGCAAATGTTTGCTGGGCAACAAAATTTTGCACAAACTGTCCTAATAACTGTAAACAAAAAAGAATCCACATTACAACAGAGAAAATAAACCACACAATAGAGAAGATTCTAAACACTCAGACATTTAACTCAGAAGTTAATGAAAATCACGTCAAGATCGTTATCCCAAAGAGCAATGAGAAAGACCTTAAAACAAAACGGAAAGGAATTTCAATTTTACTTAAAACTCTATTGCGCAGAAGGGTGAAAATAACTTTCGTCAACCTACAGAAATAAAATAAAGAGAAATTACATTAGGGAGGTCTTCCGCAGATATTCCGCCAATATTTTGCCTCCCTGCGTTAATCGTGCCGGTAATCCCTTATTGTCCTTTCTCCCACCTTCTATTAAACCCACCTTTTTCAAGACATTTATGTTCCACTTAACAGTTGAAGAAGGCATTTTCAACTCCCTAGATATTTCTTCTATTAAAGAGTTTAAAGTCATATTTTCACATCGTAAAAACTCGTCAGCCACTAGCAGCAGTTGTTTTTGTTTCTTCGATAACCTGAACTCTGCAAGCTTTACAAACGCTGATAAAACCTCTAAGAAACTTTCAGTAAAAACATGAGCATCTAGGTCAAAACTAGTCAAATGCACAGTGTTTTCTTCAGTGTGGGGCATAAATTTCAAAATTTCCTCGTCTATGCTTGTAGACCCCACTAGATTTAGTCATCGCTATTCACCGATACATCACTAATTGCATCCATATAAAAAAATTTAGGCAAATAGAGTTGTTGATAGTTCACACTGGTGTGAGATATTATTCTTGCCTAGGCACTTCTTTTTTGATCTCGTCAAGTAGTTCTTGTAGGACACTTCCCTTAACTTTCTTTTTAATCTCCTCTTTGGTTATTTTCTCTTTCTCTTCCATTGTTGCAATACCTCCAACTACAATTAAAAAATACTGTAAACCTGTTATTTAAGTTATACGCTTATTGTGAAAACCGCAAAGTCTAAAAAAGCCGTGTTTATTGAAAATCTACGGCTTCAACATATATTTCTCTACATACCTTAAAACACGTTCAGTAAACTGTTGTTCTTCCCTATTAATAAACACAACGTCCCAAAAAGCTTTTTTCGCCTCATCCACAAATTCTTTATTATTATGAGCAACAGCTTTTAGCAATAAAAGAGTAAACCGAAACATAGGATGCTTCTTAACTTCTTCTTTCCGACCAACCTTTTTCGTAAAATTTACCAAAAAATTCGCAGCCTTTAATGGTTTTGCTACCATTAATATAGCTAAAGCAGCGCAGCAAGCATAGAAAGTTGCTACAGGTATAAGCCCCATCTCAAAATATTTTTTAGCGGCCACCTTATACTCTTCCACCTTAGATAGATACGCCTTGAACTTCTCTTCATCCACTATGACATCTCTTTCAATTACTGGGCTAAGTATTCTTTCCCCCCTCTTTAATTTCTCCAATTTTTTTGAAAGTTCAATTAATACCTCTTCATCCGTTCCCTCAGATCTCACAATCTAACACCATTTCATTCTTAAGTAAAATCAAGATTTAAGTTTAATTATCATAAGGAGGAAAAGAAGGAAATAGGGTGTAACAGCATGTATGACCTACATATTCACAGCATTTATAGCGATGGAACATCAAGAATAGACGAAATAGCAAAATACGCAAAAAGAAAAGGACTAAAAATTATTGCCATCACAGACCACTGCTCTTACGACTCATGGGGCGACAAACTACTTAACTTGGAAAAAGTAATGGAACGAAGAGAAGCCATAGAAAATGCGAGAAATACAAGTCTCATAGTTTTAAATGGGCTGGAAGCAGACATTCTCGGAAACGGACGTATAGTTCTTCCAAGGGGATTGAAAAAAGATTTTTTTGATATAATTATCGGAAGTTTTCACACTTTAATAAGCTTACGTGAGTGGGAGAGAAGTTTACTAAGTGTAATTAAAAGTGAAACGATAAATGTGGTTGGTCATCCACTAGCATATGTCGGGAAAATTTCTTGGAATATTGCTGAAAAAATTGCGATAACTGCTGCAGATCATGGCGTAGCTATGGAGCTCAATTCTCACTATCCATTTCCAGACATTGAATTCTTAGAAATATGTCGAGAATACGGTGTTAAATTCTCCATTGGAAGCGATGCACATCACTTGTACGCAGTTGGAGACGTTGCAGAATGCTTTGAACTAGCTAGGAGACTACACCTAGAATTAATTGACCCATACGTTTTCGTGAGGAATGATATTTAAAACACGTAATAGCCGACCCATGAATTTTTAACTCTTTATTACTCATTATTTAGTTTTGGAGGGGTTAACTTGTTTGAAGAAATTATGGAAGCTGAAGCCGTTAGTACGAAAGAAGGCAGACAGTATCACATCAATTTGGCACCAGGCGAACTTGCAAAATACATAATTTTGGTTGGAGACCCAGCGAGAAGTCACAAAACAGCAAAATTCTTCGATAAAATTATACTTAAACGAGAAAACAGGGAGTTCATAACCTATACAGGTTTCATAAATGATATAAAAGTCTCTGTGATGTCTACTGGCATAGGAACCGATAACGTTGAAATAGTAGTTATAGAAGCTAGCCAAATAGTTACGAACCCTACATTCATCAGAGTAGGAAGCTGTGGAAGTCTACAAGAACATATAAATTGTGGCGACTTAATAATTTCAACTGGCGCTGTAAGATTTGAAAACACCAGCCTATACTATGTACCAGAAGGATATCCCGCCATTGCAAGCTATGAAGTTGTAATAGCTCTTATTGAAGCCACTGAAAAACTTGGCTACCCGTACCATGTAGGACTAACAGCCACTACTTCTGGTTTTTATGGAGCTCAAGGCAGAAAAATTCCGGGATTTCCGCTTAGATTTCCAAACCTAGTAGAAGATCTTGCAAAGCGAAATGTCCTAAACTTTGAGATGGAAAGCAGTACGCTGTTCACATTGGCCAACATAAGAGGGTTTAGAGCAGGCACCGTCTGCGCGGTTTATGCAAATAGGCCCAAAAATGAATTCATTAAATTCGAGGAAAAAGAAATGGCCGAAGAAAACTGTATAAAGACCGGAATAGAAGCTATAAAAATATTAGCCAAAATTGATGAATCGAAAAGGGAGAAAGGAAAGAAATGGTGGTATCCATCAATTTCATCCACCTAGAAAGTCCAAGGCCTTATCTTTCCTTCTTCCCTAGTTTCATCACCAATCTTAATGCTTCCATACTGTATTACAGCTATCCTTCCTTCATCCACATTTGTTCTTATTATCAGTTCATTCGATTTGGTATCATAATCTTTTATTATTCCTACACCGAGAAAATTCATCTCGTTATCCATTAAACCCACTAAAACATCTTTAATCAAGTTCATTGAAACAACCTTTATGTCCTTTACCTGTAAGACGCGTTTTACGGCCTCGAGAGAAAGAGGATCAATAGATCTATGGTCTTCAGTAACTATTAGTAGGTAATCTTCACACTTTTCGCAGTGAAGCACTTTTACTCCAAGCATAACACTCACTTTATCTATTAACTGTTGTTCCACAGGTTTCCCAGATCCTAATATACCATATGCTACTCCGACACGTTCTAAAGGTACTCTAACATCCCTTAGGTTTTCCAAATATTTTCTAAACATAATCTCTCTCAAAAACCTCCTCTCTTCTCTATTTCTTTCCCTAATCCTTGCGGAAGACCTAACCTTCATAACGCTAAGCCTTAAATTCCTTAAGGGAACGATTAGATGATCTAGTTCCCCTTCATGTTTTTCCATCAAAATGATATGTGTGGGTTTTAAAAGATAAAAAAGCACTGTTTTAAGTTCTCTTGCTTCCCTACCAAAAACCCAACCACATGTATCAATTAAAATAACGTCAGAGCCGAGCTTTATAGCTTTTTCGACCATAAGCTTTGTACCCACTATGGATCTTTGAATTATTCCAGACGGGCTTGTAGAACCAACAAAAAAGCCATCAACAAATTCTAAATCAGATAAAAAGGCCACAGGTTTAGTTAAAATACCCAAACCGACTGTACAAGGAGGCCCTACATCACTTTGTCCAACATCCTCATCCAATATAGCAACCTTAAACCCCTCTCTACACAAAATGTTACCAAGATATGTAACCAATGTGGTTTTTCCAGTATCTACATCGCCTACAACAAAAACAACAACTGGTTTCTCGCTTTTCTTCAGTATCTCAACAATTTCTTTCCACTCATCCGAAATTAAGGGATAATCAACTTCCTCTACCTTAAAACCAACACCACCAGTTATCTCCAAGCAAAGTTCCGTCTCCGTCTGTATCCCAACACTCTTTGCCTTCCTTATTATAATTACATCATCTTTCTGCAACGGTTTCCCAAAGAGATCACCACTCCCAGACAAGACTTCTATTCTTGCCGGACCATCAACAATTAACCCTTTTCCCTTGCTTACCTTAACTTGCATGATAATACTCCCTCAAACGTGACTATTCCTCACCTATTCACTAAAATAATACTAATCTTAATTCCTATATTTGTTAGTGTCTAATGAGTCACTAATGTTAAAGTCATATTTTTAATGAAATGTTTTCAATGTAGACCTGGGAAAAATATTTTATGACAAAACCCTAAAACAAAAAACCCAAATTTTCGCTTAAAGTTATATAAAACGAAGAAGCCTACTGAAGTACAACCTACGGAAAATTTTAGTAAGAATAAGGGTTGAAGAAAATGCAAAACGAAATAATATGTTTAGGCATTGAATCAACGGCTCACACGCTTGGAATCGGCATTGTAAAATCCAACGGCAGTATACTAGCCAATGTTAAGGATTCCTACATACCACCTTACGGAAAAGGTATCCATCCAGCAGAAGCTGCAAGACACCATGCATTAAAAATGAGAGAAACCATTCAAAAAGCACTAGTACAAGCCGAAATCAAACTGAAAGATATAGATTTAATTGCTTTCGCACAAGGCCCAGGAATAGGCCCTTGTCTAAGAACCGGAGCTGTAGCAGCTAGAACACTAGCCCTAACACTAAATAAACCTTTAGTGGGCGTCAATCATTTAGTAGCTCACATTGAACTTGGAAAACTAGTCACCGGAGCTATAGATCCAGTTGTCCTAATTGTTAGCGGAGGAACAACCGCGCTTGCAGCTTTAACTGGAGACAGATATAGAATTTTGGGAGAAACCCTTGATATAGCGATTGGAAACTGTTTCGACAGGTTTGCACGAGAAATAGGACTACATGATCCAAAACACCCATGGCCCGGGCCTTTGTTTGATAAAGTTGCTTCAAAAGGAACAAAATACATCGAACTACCCTACATAGTCAAAGGAATGGATCTAAGCTTCTCAGGACTACTTACAGCCGCCCTAAAAAGGGTTAAAGAAGGAAACAAAGTAGAGGATGTAGCATACAGTCTACAGGAGACCGCACTGGCAATGATAACAGAAGTTACTGAAAGAGCTCTAGCACACACAGGCAAAAATGAACTTCTACTAACTGGAGGATTCGCAAGAAATACACGTTTACAAAACATGCTTAAAACAATGGTAGAGGATAGAGACGCCACTTTGCATGTTACTCCACCTGAATACGCCACCGACAACGGCGTTATGATAGCCTGGCTCGGAATTCTTGCATACACTCACGGCATCACAACCAAAATAGAAGATAGCTACGTTAAACAAAGATGGAGAATAGAAGAGGTCGAAGTAAAATGGATAAAAGAAAAACAACAAAAATAACTAAAATGAATCCCAAAAAACCAGACCTCGAAGCCATTAAAGAAGCTGCTTCGATCATCAAACAAGGAGGACTAGTAATATACCCTACCGAAACCTGCTATGGCTTAGCAGCCAACGCCTTAGATCCAAAGGCGGTGAAACGAGTTTACGAAGTAAAAAATAGACCCTACAGCAAACCGCTATCAATCGCAGTATCTGACCTTGAAATGGCAAAAAAATATGCCCATTTCAACCCAGAGGCAGAAAAACTAGCAAAAGAACTTCTACCTGGACCATTAACCATAGCCCTCCCCAAAAAACCAGTAATACCCGACATAGTCAATCCAAATAAAATAGCCATCAGAATTCCAGATAATCCAATAGCTATCTCATTGATAGAGGAAGCGGGTGTACCTATTACCGCCACAAGCGCAAATAAAACGGGAGACCCGCCACCATACAACATAAATGATGCAATTAACTCACTAGTTAGCAATGTTGATTTCGTAATTGATGTCGGTCAACTCCCTAAAGTCCAACCCTCCACCATTATAGATTTCACCGAAAAACCCTACCCATTAATAACTAGGGTAGGACCCATACCTCCTTCTAAAATCCTAAAAATACTTAATATTCCACGAGAAAAGTGGAACAAACATGTAAAACAAGATTAGCGAAAAGTTTAAATAAGTAAAAAATATCGTTACGTCCCTCTTTTATCGGTGATAAAAATGAAGATTATCATAGAATCTAAGGGCATTGAGAAAGTATTAAAACTAATGGAAGACAATAATGGTAAAATTATTGGTAGAGCAGTAGTATCTGAACATAAAAACTATGTAAGACTTCATTTAATCCTAGTAGACAAAAATTATCGAGGTAGATGTTTCGGCACAAAGCTTCTAGAGGAAGTGCTTTCACTATACCATGACAAAGACATAACATTATCAACTTTCCTAGGTAATGAAGAATGGTTCCAAAAATACGGTTTCAAAATAGTTAACAAACATGATGGTTTAATCTCAATGATAAAACCTATAACTAATTTCTGACATCACTTATAATATTTCTCCATAAGATCTTAGCAATTCCGTAAGTTACAAATTTTCTACATCTCCTATTTTTGTAATTAGGATTTTACATTAAAATCAGGGTAACTTCATGGTTTAAATTTAATCAGTAGAGGTGCATATCATCATCTTTCAGGTCAGGTCAGTCTCATCATAGCAAAATAGTTATCAGATATTCACTAAACTTAATCCGCACTATTAACCTAATCATTATTTTTAAATTTTATTTTTATATTATCTACTTCGCACATTAATAGATTTCGTTTTTCCCGTTAATTTAATTATCTTATTTTATCTTTCTATATTCTTTAACCATGTTGTGTAATAAACGGCCATTTTCTTAATCCATTGCTTAAAAAGAATTTGTAGAAAAAATGGTGGATTCAAATTTTTAACCGAAATTTTTAATAATAAGCTTTAATAAAAATTTCTTACAGTAATAATTTATTGAGCGAAAGGAGAGGCGAGATATGAAAGCACTAAAATTTTCTAAAAAGGCCCAAACAAAGTTAATTGCTGTGCTAGTTGTCATTATAGTAGTTGGGGCAATA
>CAYYZD010000059.1:0-8534 GCA_964476035.1 uncultured archaeon | reverse complement strand
AGATGGTTTTTTCTTTTTGCCAGCTGTACTAATAGTTGATCGATACTTTCACCAAGTTTAGGTTTTATTGGAATTACTTTAAATTTTTTGGCTAGTTCCAAAGCGAATTTTGCAATGCGTTTTGTTTTGGGGTTTGAGGTAATGAGTAGTTTTTTGAGTTCGTCGATAACTCCTTCGGGGACAACAATTTCATATTTTACCTCTAGTAATTTATCTAATTCGGCTGTAATATTTATATTTAGTTGAATTGGTACCATTAGAATGTTCGTGTCTAGTACAATTTTTAAATGGTTTTTCTTCTTCATTTTTATCATTTTATTATTCCATGCCCTATAAGTCTCCATCTCCCACCTATATTTCTACTGATAGCTACCCTTTCCCCTTCTTCCGCACATACAGGTCTTCTTAGTTGGATTTCAGCTTCGTCCTTCACGGCTTCCGTGACAATGCCTACAGTTACGGCTGTACCCGCGTTCAACATGAGAGTTTCGTTCTTTTTTATTTCTTCAACCTTTTTTAGGTCTTCAGTGCCAACTGCCCTCTCCATGAGATAAACTTCTATGCGTAACACGTCATGTACAGGCGGCAGTGTATCAGGCTTGCCAGCAATATTCCCAACTAATCCATCAGCTTTGGTTAGGGAGGGGTCTAGTTTTGTTCCGACGCCAATTAAGCCTCCTGGGCCTGCTTCATTTAATGGTACGTAGGGACCTGCCTTTAAACTTGTGACCTCGGTAAATAGTGGTTCATATTCTATTTTTCTAATTTTTTTAACCGGTAGTCCTGGTCGTATTTCGATTTCGTCCCCAACTTTGAGTTTGCCCTGTATTATTGCTCCTCCGAGTACTCCGCCTTTTAAGTCGTCAGGTCTTGTTCCAGGTTTATTAATGTCAAAGGATCTAGCAATGTAGAATCTGGTTGGTTTATTTGGGTTTCTTTTGGGTGTAGGGATGATTTCTTCTATTGCTTGGACAAGGGTATGCAAGTTTACTTTATGAATGGCAGAAATTGGTATTATGGGCGCGTCTTCAGCTATTGTTCCTTCAACAAATTTTTTAATTTGCATGTAGTTTTCTAATGCTTTTTCTTTTGATACTAATTCTACTTTATTTTGCACGATTATTATGTTTTTTACGCCAATTATTTGAAGTGCAGCGAAATGTTCACGTGTTTGCGGTTGTGGACATGGTTCGTTGGCGGCAATAACTAAAATTGCACCGTCCATTAGTGCGGCACCAGAAAGCATTGTTGCCATTAATATTTCGTGGCCAGGGCTGTCAACGAAGGAAACTCTTCGTGACACTTGCAGTTTAGATCCACAGTATGGGCACGTGTCTCCTCCAGCTAGATAAGTGGTTGTATAGCATTTGGGAGGAAGACATTTTGGACATTTTCTAATGGTAGTGTCAGCATAACCTAATTTGATTGAAATTCCCCTTCTAATTTCTTCGCTATGTCTGTCTGTCCATTGACCAGACAAAGCCTCGACTAAGGTGGTTTTCCCATGATCTACATGGCCAACAGTTCCAATGTTAACTTCACATTGAATCATTTCATCTTTTAATATCATTCTCATCCTCCTAAGCTTGATAGAAGAAAGGCTTCATTTAGGATTCCAATGAAACCCGCTTTTAGTTTTAATATTTACGGTTAGTTTGTTAACATTACATAGAGTTTCCATTTCGATTAGAGTCCATTTCTTTAATAATTTTTCTGTCTCGAATGGAAATACATATTAATTATTTTCCAAACGAAGAAAACAATTCTCTCCAAAAGAATAATTACTCTTCAAAGCATCTATTAACCATCTTCAGTTTGTAGCTTGTGAAAAATAAAGTTATTATCCTATCTTCCTAAAATTTCCTCAATAGGTTTTTCTCCTTCCTTCACTATTTTTGCATTGACTTGCACAATTTCGTCTGTTATCACATTTCCTCTAACAGTTTTTCTTCTTCTTTCTCCTGGACGGGTTGGGTGAAAACCTGGAGGACCCGAAAGTAAGACTCTTTTCCTAACTCCTCCATGAACGTCGGGCCTCATTGGAAACCCATCTTTGTCGCTTCCACCAGTTATTTCAACCTCGTATCCAGGTAGTCCCATTAAGTCTCCTGAGACCACTTCTCCTATTTTTCTGCCAATTAGGGCTCTACTTTTCTTTTCATCTAATGTTATTTGGTATGTTTTTCCATTTTTAGGGTTAGCGAGGACAAGTTTCATTTCCGGCATTTCGTTTTCCTCCTATGTCCCCCAATAGGGTTTTTCTTTTCTTTTTATCTCGATTAGTTCTTGTAGGATTTCGATTTCATCAATTGTTAGATCGTTTTTAAACTTTCTCAATAATGTTTTCACATGTGATTCAGGGACATCTACATACAAGATGTCTCCTTCTTTAATATGTCGCCCAACGATCGGGCCTTTGATTGATACTGCTACTTCCATACCTGTTATAGCTTCTTTAATGTTTTGCCCCTTATCTTGTATTTGAAGAATTGTTCCTACTTTTTGGTTTTCCGGATTGACTAGTGTGTATTTTGGTTGTATTCTCCCTGCTAGGACTTTTATGCCGACTATAGCTGGTTTGCTTCTTCTAAACACGTATCCGGGTAAAATTTTGATTTTTCCAGGTTTTACGAGGGTCTCTAGTTCCTTTTTCTTTTGTTCCTCTCTTTTCTTAATTAACCAATCTTCATAGTCGTTGAAAAGTCTGTAAATTATGTTGCTTTTGAATATTGGTACATGTTGTCTTCTAGCTTCCTCTTCCGCATCTGGAAGAACTTTAACATTGAAGGCTAGAATTGCCGAAAGGAAGGGGTCTTTTTCTCTTACCGCAATTGCTTCCATCACATCTCTCTTTGAAACGTCACCAACATCTGCTATTCTTATCGGAATATTTCTTTCTCTAAAATAATTAACAACGGCTTCCAACGATCCTAGGGTGTCTGCTTTAAGAATAACTCCAGTTTTATCGGTGGATATTCTTATCTTTTCAAGTTCTTCTTCGATTTCCTTTTTAACTTCTTCAATCATTGATTCGCCCCAGACAACCCGTATCGGTGATCCTGCAACAGCTCCCTCAAGGTCAGGGGCCACTATTTTAACACCAGCTGCAGCTACGACTTCGTTAACAGGATCAAATCTTTCTCTTGGATCTCTTATCTCGTCAAGAGGTTTGGGTTGAAGAAGAGATCGAATTTTGGAAATTATGACGCCGTCTAAGCCGCCAACTATAATTAGGTCACCCTTCCTCACAACGCCGTCATATATAATGGCGTCGAGGGTTAAACCTAATCCGGGTTCTTCCCTAACCTCTAAGACGACTCCTTTTCCTGGACCTGTTACTACTTTTAATCTTTCTTTCATATATCGTTGAGCTAGGCCAGCTAGGACTGCAAGAAGTTCTGGAATACCTTCACCAGTTTTACCACTTGTAGGAATTATGGCAACTGTTCTAGCAAAGTCTTTAACTCTATCAAATCTTTCGGCTTGAAATCCCTCTGTTGACAGAGATCCCATAATTTCGTAAATTTTTTCATCAAGAAATTTTTGAACATGTGGACTTTGCTTCTTAAATGTTTCAAGGAAAGATTCGCCTGGATTCGGCCTCCACCCTGGTATTCTATCTATTTTGTTTGCAGCTACGAGAAAAGGAACTCGCCTAGACTTTAATATGCTTATGCATTCCCATGTTTGTGTTTGGAACCCTTCAATAACGTCGATTACAAGTATAGCGAAATCTGCTGCAGCTCCACCACGAGATCTTAAATTATAGAAAGCTTCATGACCCGGTGTATCTATGATTAGAAGGCCTGGAATTGAAATTTTAATATTAAATTTTTCTAAAAGTTTACCACATATTTTTTTGATAACCCCAGCTGGAAGAAAAGATGCTCCAATATGCTGGGTTTGACATCTAGTCAGACAGTTGTCTGACTAGACTATGCCCCCAGCTTCTCTTAATTGAACAGCAGTTCCACGAATTTTATCGAGCAGAGTAGTTTTTCCATGATCTATATGACCTAGCACAACGCAAATTGGTTGCCGAAGAGACATTTTAATTCCCCCTGTAAAATCAATAACCATTAGGTTTCAATATAAATTAATTAACGTGAAACAATTCGTCCCTACTATTTTCAATTCCCTTTAATATTTTGTGGGATATCACATAGGAAAAGGCTCAGCTGAACTTTATAAATATGATGAAAAGAAACGATCTACTCTAGTGTAGCCAGTTTTCATCTGCACGTTTATATTCTATTGGTTTTTCTGTTCCGAAAATAACTTTAATTTCCCTTTTCGCGCTCTCTACAGAGTCTGCGGCGTGTACTACATTTTTGGTTATGGTTAACGCGTAGTCGCCACGGATCGTTCCGGGATCTGCCTTAGAGGGGTCCGTTGCTCCTATCATATTTCTTACGATTTGAATTGCGTTTTCTCCTTCCAAAATCATTGCGACTATCGGTGCTGAAGTTATATGTTCAATTAATTCTTGGAAAAATGATTTTCCTTTGTGGATACTATATAATTCTTCAGCCTTTTCTTTGGAAAGTTTTATCATTTTTAAGGCTACGATTTTTAATCCTTTTCTCTCTACTCGAGATATGACTTCGCCAATTAAACCTCTAACAACTCCGTCAGGCTTTACGATCAGAAGTGTTCTCTCCATTTTCATCTCCTCTTCCCGAGAAGTGAATTAATAGAATTCGATGAATAAAAATTAGGTTTTCTTAAGATTGTAGTTATTTGAGTTCTTTTACCTTTTCTACTATTTCCCGTACTATGCCTTTTGCGTCTCCAGGATCAACTATACATGCTGATGCCGCTGCTACATCTATTCCCGCGGAAGACCCAAGTTGTTGCTTGCTTGGTACATATATGTATGGAACATTTTTCTCTTCGCATAGAATAGGTAAATGCATTACTATTTCGGGCGGATCTACATCTTCAGCGATTAATACTAGTTTTGCTATTCCTCTCTCTATAGCTTTAGTTGTTTCGTTGGTTCCCTTTCTTATTTGTCCTGTGTCTCTAGCTATCTCCAAGGCTTCTAGCGCCTTTTCAGCTAGTTCCTTGGGTACTGTAAATTTTACATATGGTGGTTTTGACATGATGCCTCCCTCCGGTTTCTTCATTTCTCATCGGCGGTTTATGGATACCACCAGTTTATTTATGAATTTTTCGATTACATTCTTATAGATTGTTACCTCTTGTAAGTAACTTGACAGTAAATTTAAAAAGATATTAAAGTAAAATAGTTGCCAGCAACTTACACTTGAAAATCCAAATTTGTAACGTGGCTTGCATAAAGTCTAGAAGTGTACGTGGAATCGTTTAATGTTGGAGGTGTCTTAATGAGTACAGAAGCTGACAGAGGAACTCCTGCAGAAGTTATTCAAATTATTGGTCGTACTGGAGTCACCGGAGAAATCACACAGGTAAGAGTTAGGATATTAGAAGGAAGGGACAAAGGCAGAATTCTTACGCGAAATGTTAAAGGTCCCGTTAGGTTAGGAGACATTTTAATGTTAAGAGAAACTGAAAGGGAAGCTAGAAAAATAGTTATAAGATAAGGGGATGACCATGGTAAAGATGCAGAAATGTTCATTTTGCGGAAGAGACATAGAGCCTGGAACTGGTATGATGTTCGTTAAAAATGATGGGACAATATATTGGTTATGTTCAAGTAAGTGCAGAAAGTCTTTGATAGAGATGAAAAGAGACCCAAGGAAGTTGAAATGGACATTAAAATGGAAAAAGGAATAACCTAATTGCATCCTACTCAAAGCATCAACATTTTACTGTTTTAAAATGGAAAATATTTTTAGTTAAGCACCCGGTTTGGGCGGAATGACGCCATTATTCAGGAAGTATAAAAAAGATTATTGTTTGCGGCTTTTGATACAATTCTGCTACATACACAACGGTTCCTCTTAGTGGGGATTTTGCATATCGTATTTCGCCCTTTTTTGTAATTATTGCTGCTAATTGGAGGTCTTTAAACACCCTGACACCTAGGTCAGCGTACGGTTGAACCATATAACCCTTTGCTTCAACAATAGCTATTTTATCTCCTCTTTTTAATCTGATCTGCGTTCTTCTATCTGGATAAATTATGACACAATCCTTTTTTACCTCTCCTTCCACTAGGTCAAATATTTCTTGATATGCAGCATCGTAGATTTTTTGCACAAATATTTTGGCATTTTTTATGTTTGGAACTTTTTCACCTTTGTTTATCCATATTTCCATTTTCTTATCCGGAAAAATTAATACCATGTTTGTTTTTGCCTTCTCTCCCTCGATGTGTTTTTCTATTTCTGTGGGGGAGATTTCAACGAATACTTGGGGTATTTTCATCTTATTTTCTCCATTCTTGTTTTCTTCTATTTGCAAATGCTATTATATCGAATCCTCTGGCTTTTAACCATTCAGCTGTCTTCCCCGTAATTATAATATCAGCCCTTTTCAGGTCATTTACTTTTGATGCGCCAACGAGGAACATAGCTATTTTAAGTTCTTCTATAATTTTCCGTAAAATTCGTATTACTTTTTCAACTTTTCCTTCATATGCAGGCTTTAATAATGGTAGAGAAATGCCCACAGCGTTAGCACCTATTGAAATGAGTTTTGCTGCATCTAAGCCTGTTCTAACTCCTCCAGTTGCTATAATTTCGACGCTATTTGTAAAATGAGCCGCTTCTATTGTGCTTATAGCTGTTGGGATCCCCCAGTCCCAAAAAGTTCTTCCAATGCCTGCTGCAAGACGCATTCCACGGTTTTCAGCCCTGTATGTTTCGACAGCAGCCCAGCTTGTGCCTCCAGTTCCTCCAACGTCTATAGCTTTTACACCAGCTTTTTCTAAGAGTACTGCTTCTTCTCGCGCTATTCCGGCACCTGTTTCCTTAGCTATTATAGGCACTTCTATTTTTCTTGTTATATCCTCTATTGCTGAGATTACTCCTTTGAATGTAACTTGACCTTCAGGTTGGATAGCTTCTTGAAGGGCGTTTAAATGTATGGCTATTGCATTTGCATCTATCATATCTACTATTTTTTTGATTTTTTCAACTCTGTTTTCATCAAGTATTTGTGGTGCTCCTATGTTTCCTATTAGAAGAATGTCTGGAGCTTTTTCCCGTGCTATGGAATAGGTGTATTCTAGGGATGGGTCTTCTAAGGCTGCTCTTTGACTCCCGACTCCCATGGCTATATTTAGTTTTTGGGCGGCTTCTGCAAGTGTTGCATTTATTTTAGCGGTTTTGGGGTGACCTCCTGTCATGGCTGCGATAACTATTGGTGCTGATAGTTCGTGGCCCAAAAGTTTAACGGAGGTATCTATGTCTTTTTTATTTATTTCGGGAAGAGAAACATGTACAAATTCTATGTCTTTAAGTCCTGTTGTTTTTTCTTTTGCTTCAACATCTTTTGATAAGCATATAAGAATTTGCTCAATCTTTCTTTCTTCAGTCGTTTCACTTTGCTTCACGGTCAGAGTTTTTTCTTTTACTACTTTGCTATTCATGAATGTCTTCACCCTTTATTTTAGATCTTGCCATAAACATAGGTTCCAATTGTCTTTCCTCCCCTTAATACCTCTCCAAGTCTTCCAGCAACGTTACCATTTATTAGAATAACTTGTGTTCCCCTTTCGGCTGCATATATTATCCATTTAACTTTTTCAGCTATTCCGCCAGTTACATCTACCCCTCTCCTACCCTTAAATGCATTAATTGTTTTTTTAAGAGTTTGAACATCTATTTCTTTTATTAATTTAGCATTTGGGAATTTGTGCGGATCATTTGTGTATAGCCCATCTACATCTAAGATAAAAATTAGATATGTTGCATTAAATTTTACAGATAAATGGGCTGCTATCTGGTCTCCTGAGACTATTGTAAATCCTATTTCTTCATCTAGTACAGTGTCGCCATGAAGAACTGGTACAAATCCCATGCTTACCATTTTTTCTATGATTCCATATTCTATTTTTTTGATTGTACCATTTTCGCTAAGTATTATTGAAAGTGGAGGTACGGGAACAGCTGGGATCCCATATTTTATTAATCGTTGCAGAATAATAGTGTTTAGTTTTTGCATGGAGAGGTGTGTTTCCGCAAGTCCTGCTAGTTGATGGTTTTCTTTATATCCTTCCTTTATTTTGTATTTGTGAGCCGTAGGGTGTCCAAAGGACCCTCCTCCATGTATAATTATCATCTTACCCTTGTATTCAGATGCCTCTCTTGCTAATCGATCTATTACATCTATTTTTGCTGTGAAAGGTTCTTCCTTGTCTGTTATCACACTACCTCCAAATTTTAAAATAACAAGTTCATTTTTCCTCAATTTTAACCCCTTCTAAAGAAATTTCCGTTATTATAGGCTCGCCGCCTTCCTCTTTTATTGCTTCTGCCACCGCTATCTGTTTTTCTGGTGGTGTTAACGCTATAATACATCCTCCGCCTCCAGCACCTGTAAGTTTTGCTCCATAGGCTCCAGCGTTTCTTGCTGCATGAATCAGCTTAGTTATTTCTCTTGTT
>CAYYZD010000058.1:6505-8567 GCA_964476035.1 uncultured archaeon | reverse complement strand
CCAAAATTTTATAAACCTTCGGACTAAAAACCGCTAACAACACCAAAACCAAACATGCCGCAACCAGTACGCCACCTAACAACTCAAAACTTTACTTGTGTAGCTGTCGTGCCACTATTCGTCAAACAAATAATCTAATTCTTTAAAAAATAACAAAACCGAATACAAAAATTTAACATTTTGGTGGTGAAGTATTGAGGTATAAATATCCTCCAATAAACATTATGACGGGTATCAGTGTGACGCCAGTACGAGAAATATTATCTTGCTAATAACGGGATTACTCCGTCTCCTTTCAGCAGATTTTCATATTAACCTTTAAAATGAGGAAAATCGTAAAAGATCATAGAATGTTAAGATAGAAGAAGCAAAATCACAATAATTACAAATTAGTTATTACTTCAAACGGTATTAGATGCCTCAATAGAGTTTAGATACTAAATATTAAAAATGCCCGTGATGGATTATCTTAAGATGATGTGGAGGAAAAGTGTTGAATAGCTCAAAAAGGGACAAATCGAAGTTACAAAAACAGAAACGTAGAGAGGCTGCGCGTAAAGCATGGGAAACCATCAGGAAGAAAAGGAAAGAAGCAAAAAAATTGGCAGCCAAAAATTCACGAAAGATAGAGGAATTTATATCTCCCAGACAAATGGCAAAGATTTCGCATCCTGAAGATTTCTTTCCCTTAAAACCTGTTAAAGTTAAGCCTCCAAGTTATAGAGATGTTATTATTCATCCGTTTAGCAAAGCTCCCCCTGACATTGTTTGCGGTAAATTTTGGGAGTTAAGATGGGCTTTCGGATGCCCATTCAACTGTGCCTACTGCTACTTAAGAGGAACGTGTAGAGGAAGAATGCGGCCAAGCTACGTTAAGCTGAACCACGTACTAGCTGCTTTGGATGAAGTGTTTAATGACCCAACATTCAACGATGGAAAGCCTGCAATATTTAACAGCGGAGAATTGGCAGACTCTCTTATGAATCCCTCATTAATGGAAAAAATAGCGGATAAATTTGAAGAACGGAACAGACATAAATTGCTACTTCTAAGCAAATGTGGAACAAAAAGCATTGAATTTTTAGTTAAGAAACCGAGAAAACAGGTTATCTGTGCATGGAGTTTAAATGCACCCAAAGTAGCAAAGCTATGGGAGAAGGGGGCTCCAAGTGTTGAAGATAGAATTCAAGCAGCAAAAATGGTACAAGACGCAGGCTACGATGTATGGATCAGAATAGACCCCATATTCCCAATAGAAGACTGGAAATACCACTATGAACTCCTACTGCTAAAAATATTTCACAAAGAACTAAAACCGAAGAGAATAATCTTAGGAACCCCAAGAGGTCTGTGGAAAACAATCCATTACGCTAAAAAAGCCGGAGTCGACATGTCCTGGACAAAATTTTTTGAAAAGGGAGAGAAAACTGGATGGGGATTAAAACTTCCATTCAACCTCCGCAAAGAAATATACCAATTCATGTACGAAAAATTAAAGGAATTAGGCTTCGATGAAAAACGTATAAGCATTTGCAAAGAAACAAAAGAAATGTGGAACGTCCTAGGATTTAAATATGTTCCCGGGGCATGCCAATGCTACGGAAATCATGTATTAGAACACTACAAATAAATCTTCAAGTAATGTGGTGACAACAATGAACCTTCACAAAGAAAAAACCGTAACGATCAAAAAGTCCAGCCTTCATAGCGATAAACCGGAACTATCTTCGATAAGCAAAACTCTAGACACATTGTTGAAAACCTATGAAAATCAAGGCTACAACATACAAATTATTAATAGAGCACATGTAGAAGAGGATGGAAACAACTTAACCGTTAAGCTAAGAAAAAAAGGCGACTTAACGATTTATATGGCCTTAATACCGAAATTAGACGGGTCTAAAAAACTATCTGTAATAAAAATAAGCGATGGCTCGGTTATCGAACGATTTATGCATACAAAAATCCCCCCAAAAGAACCTAACGACATAGTTTGCCCTCACTTCCTAGAACTTAAATGGGCCTACGGATGCCCATTCAACTGCGCTTACTGCTACCTCCA
>CAYYZD010000058.1:0-6405 GCA_964476035.1 uncultured archaeon | reverse complement strand
ACGTAGTAACCAGTTTCAGCATAAACACGAACCAAGTTGCCAGAAAATGGGAAAAAGGTGCCGCAACCCCCACGAATAGAATCAAAGCAGCAAGCACCCTATCCGAAGCAGGTTTCGAAGTCAGAATCAGAATAGACCCAATAATACCATACCCAAAAACCAGATGGAAGCAACAATATCGATCACTCATCGACAAAATCTTTAAAAAACTAGAACCAAGCAGAATCACACTAGGATCACTAAGAGGACTATCCACAACCATCAGAATGACATACGACAAATCCTGGACAAAATACCTCAAAGAAAAATCAAAATGGGGCCTAAGACCACCCTCCACAATCAGACTCCAAGCCTACAAAAACCTAATCGCCCATCTAGACAAAGAATACGAATACCGTAAAGTAGCCCTCTGCAAAGAACCCATCGAAATGTGGAACAAATTAAACCTAAATTGGAAAACATGCATGTGCAACTGTGTTCCTTAAATGTTATTTTAGTATAGGGATAAGAGATGAGGCGGAAAAAGAAAATAGAAGAAAAAATAGTGCAAAGTGTTAATAAAATCGTGGAAATTAGTTCTAAAGTAGCCAAAAAATTTGAAACAACTCACGATTCACAATATAGCATCCATACATTGAAGAAAATTATCGCACTAGCAAAATATTTACCCGCGTTTACTGCTATAGCGAACTCCATGTATCAGAAGCGTAAAATACAAGGATTCCATTACATTGACCTTCTAGCAGGTTCTGGCATGTTTAAAATCGAAAAAGACCCAATACCCATCATGGGCTCTGCCATCATAGGATATTTATGCCCTCTACTCTCCTCATTTAGACGACCAAAACCTTTCACACAATATTATTATGTCGAATACGATTCTAAAAAATGCGAAATATTATCCAAAAGGCTTAACTTCCTAGAAAAAGAAATGCACATTTATATTCATAGTCCTCCCTATGATGTTTGGAAAGGAGACTGTAACACCGAAATAAATCGAATTATTAATAATATTACACAGGAAGAAAGAAGAAATTCGTTAAATTTTGTTTTTATAGATCCCGAAGGCTTTGAAGAAGTAGAATGGAGAACTGTTGAACTTACTCTTAGCGAATTGCGTGGAGATATTATGGTAACATTTATGAGTAGACACTACGCAAGGACTCTTTCAACCAACCCACAAATCCTAAAACGATTCTTTGGAGAAGATGTTTCAAATATTACCGATGTGAATCTAGCATTAAAAAAGTATAAAGAAAGGGTTCGAAAACACAGAAGATATATACTCAATATAAGAGTAGAACACGAGAGATTAGGCAGATATTACGATATCATATTTGCAACAAACTCCGAAGCTGGTTATAAGATAATGCAAAACATCAAAAACATGCTTGAGAAAATGAAAACAAACACATTGAAAAGAATATACGAAGTACTAACAGGCAAAAGCACATCCCTCGAAGACTACATGAACGTAGGTAGCATCTTACTTTATAAACCATAAAAAGTAAAAGTAAAGTAATGTCTCCAAATAATAGCTAAAATATCTCTTTACGAAGTATGTAAAATGTTTTTATTCGATTTTTTCAAAAAGAATCTCGGTAGCTACTACTGATGAATCCAATGGATATTCGGGTAGTTCAGGTTTTTTAGGTTTCTCCGGTAATTCGTATCCATCATCAAAATTTCCTCCATTATAAACATATACATTGCTGGCTACCCTTTCTACTCCTTCCTTTAAGAGTCTATTTAATAAATCTCTAAACCCAGGGGTCGCAAATTTGAGCACTCTTTTAACGTACACACCAGTTGTAAGAAATAGGCTTCTAAGCATAACATTCCATCCGAAAATATACCAAACAAAGTGTGGATAAGAATACTGCCATTTATTTAACAAGTTATAGCTATTTTTCATCCACAATATTGATAAAGGTACTTCTAAAATTATCCTAGGCATAGTTTTCTTAATCATCCAATAGTGTAGAAAATCACAATTAAAAAGCTTATACTTTGGCCCCATTAACTTTGTAATTAACTCTCTCCTATAAAAATCCAGTTGACTGTAGTCTAAGTTTCGAAGCAGAGAAAGAAAGTCTCGTGAAACCTTTAACTGGAATGTATTCATGTAAGCAACTCTCCTACCAGGTCGTGAAAACATCGTAAGAAACGTAACACCACCAAATTCTCTTCTTTTACCACTTACACTAACATATTTTTGATGTGTACAGAAGGCCTTAGAGAAAACCATGATTCTATTCGTTTGATAACTGAATAATTTATGTTGATTAGCCCACTTACATAGGGTAGAAAGTAGGTCCTTTTCATTCGTATATTGATAGAAATACATCTGGGCAAAGACCCGCTTAAAAATTCGACGCCATAAATTATTTATAAGCTGTACATTGTCACCTAAGCATTCTTTACCTTTCAAAATTAACTCCACATCTAACATTTCTACTCATTAAATTTTACACCTAGCGAAATAAAAAATTGATGCCTCACGTGGGAGAGAGAAGACTAACATGATATTCATTTTAGAGATTGTAGTATAAATGGAAATTCGGTTGTAAACTACTACTAAAAAGAAGTAGAAAACCACATTAGGAAATGCTACAGAAATGAGCTTTAAAATAAAATTTTGCGATGAATAACGTTTTACGTCTAGGAGTTGTTATTCTAGAAGATTTAGGGTAGCTAAAGAAAATATATGTTAATGGAAATTTTTCTAAGAAACCAAAAAAGTAATCTCATTGAAAAATAAAAACATGAAATCTGTTAATTTGAATTTATGTATTCACTGAGTAAAGTGTGTAATTTTTCAACAAACTGTCTTGGGTTGCTGATTCCCAGAATTTTAGAGATTAGCAAATCAATTTCGTAGCGATATTTCTCTTTAAATTGATGTTTAAGTGGAGGTAAAGTTTTGGAGTTTAGTTCATCAATCAAATCCTCAATATTTTCTATGAGTTCTTTCCCGACAAGGTTGATGTTAGGAACTGGCATATTTAGATAATCGTCCTCTAAGAATCGTGTCCATGTTTCACTTATTTTCCTACTTCCAAATATAAACAAGGAAAGGAAGATCGAACTGTTAAACCAAAGAGTTAATATGTCTACGAGTTTAGTGCTATCTCTTACAAGTATGTAAAAGTTTTTTGTTGCAGTAGCTTTTTCTTTCGTTGTTACAGCAAAGACCCCTCTGCTTTTGAATTTAGCATCAATTTTATCTGGCAAGAATAATCTACCAAATGGGTTCTTTTTAATTATCTGTTGGTGAACATGACTATACCATTTTGACCCAAATGCTCTGACCGCTACGTTTACTACACCTGAAGATATCCCCCATCCTACATATTTACGTAGGTCGCTTGGTAAATCGCGTAAATCTTTTGGAGGTAGAGAAATGAAAAAGTGGTCAGGTTTCACTCTGATTTTGCTTGTATAGAGACTTGGTTTCCTTAAAGTTGGAATTAAATATTCTTTATCTAATTCTAATTCTTCATTACTGCTCTTATTACATATCACAACATTTTCATTACTTACCGAGGTAATAGCCCAATATTTATTGGGTATCAGGAAAAAGTCGGGACCATACATTTCAACTCCTCTTACAATACTTGATTTACCTAGCAGAGCTTTCCACTCAATAAGTTTCCCCTGGTTCAAAGCTTTTATTATTGTTTTGATTGCCAATTCTCTTAGTTCGTCCTTTCCAAAGAGAATAAGCCAGTTTGCATCAAGTATCTTGGGCAAAGAATGTATATTAATAAAATTTATCCACATATTCTTTAAGTCAGTTGATATTCTTCTATCCAGAATTATTTGCGCCAGAGTTCTTAGGTCTACGTTATTTTCACTTTCTATAGTGATGAATGCTGATAAGTCGCTTTTTAGCGGCTTTCTTTTCCTACATATCGCAATAAACTCTTTAAAACCACTGTCCGTAGAGAAAGAGACTGATTTCGTCTCCACTAGTGCTAGTACATCATACTTAGACCTAAAGAGACCCTTTATAGCCTTTCCATATATTGTATAGAATGTTGAAGACGGAAGAACGGACACAAGTAGCCCGTTATCCTTTAACACAGAATCGATCAAAAACATCGCTACAACTTGCAAACTTAACTGTTTTCTATGAACATACTTCGAATAACCTGTTACCTTAATGAGTTTCTCAAGAAATCTCCTGTATTTTTCATCGAGATTCTCCCACCTAGTAAATGGTGGATTCGTGAGAACAACATCAGCCTCAAAATAATTCCCCAAAGCATTATATTTATCTAAAGAACTTAACCTCCCCCAAATTTCTTTAAATGTATCACCACATCGCACACAGACCCTTTTTAGATCACCATCAAGTAACGAGAGAAGAGCTGAGTATCCAGTAATGGCGGGAAG
Source organism: uncultured archaeon (assembly GCA_964476035.1). GTDB lineage: Archaea > Asgardarchaeota > Baldrarchaeia > Baldrarchaeales > DXJG01 > DXJG01. The sequence goes on along the minus strand of CAYYZD010000058.1, from coordinate 2,007 downwards.
AGGATGTAATTCTACTCCCCAGACTCTTTTTACAAACTCCCTACCCATAAATTGAATAGCGCCAGTTAAAGTTAGTCCAGATCCCATAAATGGGTCAGATAGCGTTATACCCTCTGAAAATCTACTTTCATTCTTTACGAAAATGCTTGTTAGTTCACTCATTAAATTGGTACCAAAAGGTTTAGTAAAATATGCAGCTATCCTTTTCCTGTACATAGACTCGACCAACCGCTGAGATTCAAATTGATAACGTACAATCATCCTATACGAAACTTTACGAACCCTATCAGTGATATCTTTTACCACTAAATCTAAAACATTATGTAAGCTTTCACTAGGCAAACCTAAATCCGTAAGGGCATTACACAGAGCTTCTCTAATATTACTTTCATCTATATTTTTAACAATTAATGCTAGCGAATCTATTAGTATTTGATAAGCTTTGTTCGGATCAGTAACCTTACTTATACCAAATTTTTCTAGTACGGCATACTTCTTTCTTGAGATATTAGACATATTTCTTCCCATTTTTCATTCCTTTACTAATATGCCTCTATGATACTCCTATTACCACCATATATGTATATGGTCAGATTTCTTAAAAACTACTTGCTCTTTTTATTAAATATACGACAATATGCCAAAAGCGGTTAAGGAAAATTAAAAAACGTAATAAAACAGGTAACAAACTACAACACATATAACATAACTATAATATTTAGAAAATCAAAAAGAACAAAGGTTTTATTTAAGAATTGTCTTAATAATGGCCTTAGATAACTTTTTAATGTTATCCTTTACCTCTTCAAGAAACTTTCTTAGATCTACTTCTGATGTGAAAAGTAAAGCCTCAAAATATGTAACTCGAACCAGCCCAGCAGGAGTTATGTAATATTTAACCCCCCCTCACTCCGGGAAGTCTTCCGATAAACCCTCTCCTTTCGAGTTGATCCTCCATGTCATGTCTTCTATTATCCTGAGTTAGTGGAAACCCGAACTCTTTCTCAAACCACTCCGCTATCTCATTTCTGTCAAGCGTCACTAATTCGTAGTTTTCGAGTTTTCTGTTCCCTAATTGTAACATTTTGATTTTAGTAAGGTAGAGAATACTTCGCATAGCTTGACATAAAGGTATCTTTCCCTTCCTTCCTTTTTCCAGCAAATCATCAAAATCTTTGCATTTATCGATCTTAAATTCCTCTTTTTTCAGCGTATATTCTTTGAAAAACTTGAATGTAGGTGTACTGTCAAGCACTTCATATATGTGTACTGTCGTTCTGTCTGTCGCCGTCTCAACTACTGCATACAAATGTTTGGAAGATACTTCTTCATTAAGTTTTATAACGAACTCGTATTGTCTAATGAATTGGTTATAAAGGCTCTTTTCCTTCTTGAGAATTCCCTGTAAAAGTTCTTCACTAACCTCATCTATCCTCCGTGCTCCCACCTCACTAATACTCTTAACCTCAATAAACCATAAGAAAGAACTTCCCCGACCAATAACATCGAACTTTGTGACGCCTCTCGTCCTCGTCCAAATATCATCAGCCAAACTTTCCCAAACAGTCCTATCTATAAAGCGATATCCTTTGTTCTCCAGTAAATCAAGCAAAGGATACTTATGAAAAGCATCACCCTTCTTACTTAAAGCTACCTCCACGCCAATAGGGTACACGCCCAAGTACGGTAAAATCCACGCTACACGTCGCTCATTGAACTGTGGCACGTCCCTCCGACCAATACACGAGAATTCTTCCACGTGCTCGATGGAAAAAGACGTTTTCAATGCTTGTTTCAGAACCTCTCTCAATATACGCTTAAACTCCTGAAACCCTCCTAATTCTTCATAAATAATACTATTCGAAAGAAAATCTAATTTTCGTATTAACATTATAGAAACCCCTTAAACAAGCTGAAAGAATTAACACGCTAATATTCTAATACTTTACTTTATGTTATTTAACAATTAACTAATAGGTCAACAAAATTTAGAATAAGAGTTGAAGG